>NZ_JALQDT010000019.1:0-179918 GCF_023631085.1 Caballeronia sp. INML1
CGCGATCTTCGCGAGCGAGCCGCCGAACTTGCCTACCGCCGTACGCGCGGCCGATACGATCACTACGTCAGTCATTTCAGTTTCCTTTTGGCATCGAATGTTAATGCGGTTCAAACCGGCGCCATGCGCTCTCGCGCACACTCACAGGCGCCGCTCAGAAGTCGCGTTCCAATACGTAACGGCCGGGTGCGGCCTCGATGACCGGGTGAGCCTTCGATCCCTGCGCGGCGCCCGCCTTGACCCGCTCGCCCGCGTTTTCGGCGAGCCACCTCGACCAGGTTGGCCACCAGCTTCCGGGATGCTCGGCCGCGGCCTCGAACCACGCATCGGGGTCCTCCGGCAGATGCTCGTCGTCGCTGTCGATCATCCAGAAGCTGCGCTTGTTCTTCGACGGCGGATTGATCACGCCCGCGATATGACCGGACGCGCCGAGCACGAACGTCTGCGGGCCGCGAAGAATCGGCGCGGATGCATAAGCCGATTTCCACGGCACGATATGGTCTTCCCGCGAACCGTAGATGAAGGTCGGCAGCGTGAGGCGCGACAGGTCGATCGGCTCGCCGCACACCGTCAGCGCGTTCGGCGTCCTCAGCTTGTTCTCGAGATACGTGTTGCGCAGATACCAGACGCACATCGGGCCCGGCAGGTTCGTCGAATCGCTGTTCCAGAAGAGCAGATCGAACGCTTGTGGCGTGCGGCCCTTGAGGTAGTTATCGACGACGTAATTCCAGACCAGGTCGTTCGGGCGCAGATACGAGAACGTGTTGGCGAACTCGATACCGCGCATGAGACCGGCAGGCGCGCCGCCCTTGCCGCCGATTGACTGCTCGCGCATCTGCACGTGCGCCTCGTCGACGAAGACGTCGAGCACGCCCGTATCGGAGAAATCGAGCATCGATGTGAGCAGCGTCATCGATGCGGCCGGCTCCTCGCCGCGGGCTGCCGCCACCGCGAGCGCGGTCGCGAGAATCGTCCCGCCGATGCAGAAACCGAGCGTATTGATCTTGTCCTCGCCGGTGATCTCCTGCACGACGCGGATCGTCTCGAGCGCGCCCTGTTCGACGTAGTCGTCCCACGTCTTGTGTGCGATCGACTGATCCGCATTGCGCCACGACAGGATGAACACCTGATGCCCTTCTTCGAGCGCGTAGCGCACGAGCGAGCTCTCCGGCGACAAGTCGAGGATGTAGAACTTGTTGATGCACGGCGGCACGATCAGGAGCGGCCGCGCATACACGGTCGGCGCGAGCGGCTTGTACTGGATCAGCTGCACGAGCTCGTTCTCGTAGACGACCGAGCCTTCCGTAGACGCGATGTTCTTGCCGACGAGAAAACGTGATTCGTCCGACTGCGAAATCTTGCCGCGCTGCATGTCGTTCAGCAGATTCAGCATGCCCTGGCGCAGGCTTTCGCCCTTGCTCTCGATGAGCGTCTTCTGCGCATCGGGATTGAACGCGAGGAAGTTGCTCGGCGCGGCCGCGGCTGCCCATTGCTGCACGGTAAAGCGGATGCGCTCGCGCGTCTTCGGATCGCTTTGCACCGCATCTGCGAGTTCCTGCAGATAGCGTGCATTCAGCAGATACCACGCCGCGGTGAACGCGTAGGCGGGCGTGGTTTGCCATGAGGTATCCGTGAAGCGCCGGTCCTTCAGCGCGGTCGGATCGATGCTCTGCGCGCCCGCCTGCTTGAGCAGTTCGGCGGCATCGCGCGAATAGCTGCTCTGTAACTGATGGAGGCGCTCGGGCGAAATCGCGGCGGTCGGAATCTTCGGCAGCGTGGGCAACCCTTGCATCGCGGAGCCGAAGCCCGGCATGCTGCTCGCGAGCTTCGCGAACTCCACCATGCCGTTCATTTTCGTGAAGTCGGGCATCTGCGGCATGGCGCCCGGCGACGGAAACGCCGCTGGAAATGCCCCGGACGGAAATCCGTTCGGCAACCCGTTGGCGAACGCGGCGAATGCAGCGAACGGCGATGCGGCCGCGTCAGTAGCGGTATTCGTCTGTTGAGTGAATTTCGACCATTGCGCGGGGTCGGCAATGCTGCGCCACGCGTTCAGCCATTGATCGAACGCCTGCTGTACGCCAGTCGTATCGGCAGATGATGCCTCGGCCGAGGTGCTGTCGGTACGGGAGCGGGAAGATGAGGAAGTAGTTTTGGAAGCCATACCCGCTATTGACCTGTGAGTCTCGCAAGACTTGGATTGCTAACGCAGGCATCGCCGGGCTTTCCTCGACCAGCGCGCAAGTTTTGGTGCGCCTTATGCGCGTGGCAAGTTTGAGCCTTGCTACGCCGTGCCCGGATTGAATGAATTCCAGGAACATTCTTGCTCCAGGATGTCAGGCATGTCAATGCTTCGTCCCGATTTTGCCGCAGTGCGATATTTTTTTAATTATCGTTTTCCCCCATCCGAAATATTGCATTTCGGCTGAAATATCGTCATGGCTGAAACGGGTCTCGGGTGCGTTCAAATACGAGCGCCAACCGTCAGTCGGATAGCCAGATCATCGCGGCCATTCGGCCGGTCACGCGATCCCGACGGTACGAATAAAAGCGCTCTTTTTCGGTGACGGTGCAATGCGTGCCGCCGTGGATTCGCGCGGCATCCATGCCGAGGTCGGCGAGACGCAGGCGCGCGAGCGCATAAATATCCGCGAAGTATTTGGCAGGCGTGCCGCCTGCGGGCCTGAATGCAGCTTTCGTCGCGTCACGGCGATGTGCCTGCGCCGCCGCGACGAAAGCATCGAGCACGTCCTCGCCCACTTCGAACGCTTCGGGCCCGATGGCCGGCCCGAGAAACACATTGAGCCTCGATGCGCAGACACCCGCCAGCGTCGCGACGCGCTCACCCGTTTTCTCGACGATGCCGCCGGCGAGACCGCGCCAGCCCGCGTGCGCTGCGCCGACGGCGCGACCGTCGTCGTCGCAAAAGAGGACCGGGAGGCAATCGGCCGTCATCACGACGCACACGACGCCCGCGCGATCCGTCACGCTCGCATCGGCGCGCGTGCGCTCGCCACACGCCAGGCGTTCGATGACCGCGTGCGCATCCTCGACCTGCGTGCCGTGGATCTGTTCGAGCCAGGCGGCGTTGCGCAAGCCCGTCGATGCGAGCGCGCGACGGCGGTTTTCCTTCACCGCCTCGGGCGCGTCGCCCGATGAGAAGCCGAGATTGAGACCGCCCGCGCCGGACGTGCCGCCATCGTAGGGCGCCTCGCTCACGCCGCCTGCGCGCGTCGTGACGAAGGCGCGCACGCGCGGCGATACGCGCCATTGCGGCAACACGCAGTCTTTCGTTTGCAGTTCGGCGGCGTCATTGGTCATGCTTCGTCGTCCTCGCTCTCTTCGTCGTCCCAGTCGTCTTCGTCGCCCTCACCCATCTCGTAGACTTCGACGAACTCCTCGTCCTCATCGAACTCGATTTCCTCGTCCTGTCCGAAGCCGAGCTCTGCCGCGAGCGCGGCGATATCCTCGGGTACGTCCGCGCGCCAATGCACCTCTTTGCCCGTCGCCGGATGAATCAGGCCGAGCCGCCACGCGTGCAATGCCTGACGCGCGAAATCGTGAGGCAGCGGTCTCACGGAACGCTTGCCGCGCGCGTGTCCGTACACCGGGTCGCCGAGCAGCGGATGCTGGACATGCGCGCAATGCACCCGAATCTGGTGCGTGCGACCCGTTTCCAGATCGCAGTGGATCGCGCTGACGGGCTGACCGTGCCACGTCGTCCGGTCGATGGTGCGGAAATGTGTACGTGCGGGCTTGCCAGAGGCAGTCTTCACGACCGCCATGCGCGTGCGCTCGCGCGGATCGCGGCCGATCGGCGCGTCGATCGTGCCTTCGTCGGGCATGTTGCCCCACACGAACGCAACATAGCGGCGCTTGACCGTGCGCGCCTGCAACTGGCGCACCAGGTCGGTCTGCGCCTCGAGCGTGCGGGCGACGACCATCAACCCGGACGTTTCCTTGTCCAGCCGATGCACGATGCCCGCGCGCGGCAGGCCGGCGGCGGCATCGCCGTAACGATGCAGCAGGCCATTGAGCAGCGTGCCGCTCCAGTTGCCCGCGGCCGGATGAACCACCATGCCCGCGGGCTTGTTGATGACGACGAGTGTTTCGTCCTCGTACACGATATGCAGCGGCACCGGCTCCGGCGCGAATGCGAGCTGCTCCGGCAAGAGGTCGGGCACAAGCGTGATCGTCGCGCCGAGCGGCACCGGCTGACGCACCTTCGCGCCCGCGCCGTCGATGCGCACGCGCCCGTCCTCGATCCAGCCCTGCATCCGGCTGCGCGAGAACTCGGGAAAAATTTTCGCGAGCACCTTGTCGAGCCGTTCGCCCGCAAGTTCATCGGGCACACGCGCCTCACGCGGCGCTTCGCGGGCCGCGCCGCCCATCGAATCGGCCGAGGCCGAGTCGTCGCCAGTGGCGCATGGGCTATAATCTTTGAGTTGGTCTTTGGTACGACGAGTACTTGAGCGGGTCATTTGAACGAGATTCGGCGGCGTGAATCGGAAGCCGCGCCGGAAACACAGCTAGTACAGCGAGAATCAGCCAGGAACAGCAAGCACTGATGCGAGCCTTCAACACCATTCATCACTCGATGCTTCAATCGATCAAGTATCTGGCCCTGGCCGCGAGCGTCGCCATCGTAACGGCCTGTCACGGCCTGCCCGAGAAGACCGACGAAACGGCAACGTGGAACAACAACAAATTATATACGGAGGCTCAGGACGCGCTATCCGGCAGCGACTGGGGCAAGTGCGCGAAGTATTTCGAAGCGCTCGAAGGCCGTGATCCGTTCGGCCATTTCGCGCAGCAGGCGCAGATCAACGTCGCGTACTGCAACTGGAAGGATAGTGAGACCGCCAACGCCGATCAGGCCATCGACCGTTTCATCAAGCTGCACCCGGATCATCCCGAGATCGCGTACGCGTACTATCTCAAGGGCATGATCCACTTCAACGACGACCTCGGTCTCTTCGGCCGCTTCTCCGGTCAGGACATGAGCGAGCGCGATCCGAAGTCGCTGCGCGAGTCCTATGACGCATTCAAGGTCGTCGTCGACAAGTATCCGCAAAGCAAGTACGCGCCCGACGCCGCGCAGCGCATGCGCTATATCGTGAACGCGCTCGCATCGCACGAAGTGCACGCCGCCGATTATTACTATCGCCGTGGCGCGTATGTGGCCGCGATCAACCGTGCGCAACTCGCGATTCGCGAATACAGGAATGCGCCGGCGACGGAAGACGCGCTGCACATCATGATGCTGTCGTACCAGAAGCTCGATCAGCCGCAACTCGCCGACGACACCAAGCGCGTGCTCGCCGCGACGTTCCCGGACAGCCCGTATGTGACAGGCAAACGCCGCGCGGGCACCGACAAGCCCTGGTACCAGATCTGGTAAGGCAGGCAACAAAAAAACGGCCGGTTGATAACCGGCCGTGTTTTTACGTCGATGGAAAATGAGGATTCCGACAGTTACTCCGCCAGCTCCGTTTTCCACTTCGCCGCATCGCTGAAGAATTCCCGCACCACGTCGAGTTCGCGCGTGCGCTTGAACGGCGGCAGGCTTTGCCAGATGCGTCGGCCATAAGGCTTGTCGACGAGGCGCGTATCGCAGATCATCAGCACGCCGCGATCCGTCTCCGCGCGAATCAGGCGCCCCGCGCCCTGCTTCAACGTGATGACTGCCTGCGGCAACTGATGCACGGCGAACGGGCTCAGGCCTTTCTTCGTCAGCGCGTCGAGACGCGCGGCGAGCACCGGATCGTCGGGCGGCGCGAACGGCAGCTTGTCGATGACGACGAGCGACAGCGCATCGCCACGCACATCGACGCCTTCCCAGAAACTCTGACTGCCCACGAGAATCGCGTTGCCGTAGGCGCGGAACCGGTCGAGCAGTTCCGTGCGGCTCGCGTCGCCCTGAACAAGCAGCGGATTCTCCCAGCCACGCCGTTCGATGATGTCGCGCAGGCGCGTCGCAATGCGATCCACCGCGCGTAGCGTCGTGCACAGTACGAAGACGCCGCCGCCCGCCGCCTCGATCACGGGCAGCGCCGCCTCGAAGACGGCATCGGTGAATTGCGGCGACGAAGGCTGCGGCAAATTGCGCGGCACGTACAACAAACCTTGCGACGGGTAATCGAACGGGCTCGGCAAGGTCATCGAGCGGCGCGCGTTCAGGCCCATCTGCGCCGCGTAATGCGTGAAGTCGCCGCGCACCGACAGCGTCGCGGACGTGAAAATCCACGCGCGCGGCACGCCCGCACGCTGCTTCGCGAAGATCGGCGCGACCGACAGCGGCGTCTCGTGCAATTGCACCGTGTGCGAGAACACTTCGATCCAGCGCACCATCTCGTTCGGCTCTTCCCTCGCCGCCGTTTTAGCCGTGTCCTCGTCCGCGACGACTGCGCGTTCGAGCGATGTCGGCGGCGTCGTCCAGCCCGCGAGCAGATCCTGCAACTCGCGCGCGCGGCGCACCAGCGCCTGCAGCGATTCTGCCCGCTCGGCATGCGACGACAACATCGCGGCGAGCGCCGAAAGATGCGTTTCCAGGGTGTCGAGCGCTTCGAAGATCGGATGGCCGTCAGGCAACTGGCCGAGCGACAGGCGCACCGAATCCTCCTTGAACGCAAGCCGCACATCGCGCGCCGCACGCTCGAGCGCCGCGCCGAGCTTGGTCCAGTCGGCCGCATCGCGCGCGTGCGAGAGCCCTTCGGCGACGCTATCGCGTGCGAGTTCGAGCAACTGCGTCGTCGAGAGCGTTTCGCCGAAAAAGAGGGTCGCCGTCTCGGGCAACTGATGCGCCTCGTCGAAGATGATGGTGTTCGCCGTCGGCAGCAGCTCGGCCATGCCGGTGTCGCGCAGCATCACATCGGCGAAGAACAGATGGTGATTCACCACGACGATGTCCGCCTGCTGCGCTTCCTTGCGCGCCTGCATCACGAAGCATTCCTTGTAATGCGGGCACTCCTGGCCGAGGCAGTTGTCGCGCGTGGAGGTGACCATCGGCCAGACGGGCGAATTCTCCGGCACGCTTGCAAGCTCGGCCTTGTCGCCGGTGCGCGTGATCTTCGCGAAACGAATGATTTCCTGCAGATGCGAGGTGTCCTGGCGCGACGGCAGGCGGCCGTTGTCGGCGGTGCGCTCGAGGTAGTAATGGCACAGGTAGTTCGCGCGGCCCTTCAACATCGCGACGGACACCGGTACCGCGAGCGCGTCGCGCACGGTCGGGATGTCGCGCTGGAAGAGCTGATCCTGCAGATGCTTCGTACCCGTCGACACGATGACCTTGCCGCCCCACAGCATGGCCGGAACGAGGTACGCATAGGTCTTGCCGGTGCCCGTGCCCGCCTCGACGATGAGCGTGTTCTCGCCGCCGTCGATCGCCGTTTTCGCCGTCGCAATGCCGATGTCGTCGGCCGGATGCTCGTTGGGCGCGTAAGGTTTGTCGGAGGGTCCGAGCTTGCGCGCAGGGCGGCGCTGCGCCTCGAACATCGCGGGTTCGGGCATGGCGCGGCCAGATGCTTCCATCGCAGCCGCGACCGAGCGCGCCATTTCGATCTGCGACGCGCGCGGCCGATAACCGTCGATCGCGCGCGCGAGCAGGCCCTGCGCGGAAAAGATGGCGTCGAGCTCGACGCCGCGCTTGTCGGTCAACGCGAGCGGCGCGCCGGCGTCGTCACTGGATTGTGCGGGTGAGTTCAAGGCGTGCTAAATCCTGCGGGTTTCGGCGCGGCCGCGCACGCGAGGCGCCGACGCCAGCACGAGCCCGCGGCCGGCGCGTTGAGTTCAGTGCGCGTCCGAGTCCAGCTGCAATTGCAGCAGGAGAATGGTGTCCTTCACCTTGAGCTTGCGCTTTTTCAGGCGCCTCAACTCCAGGTCGTCGGTGCCGGACATCTTGTCGATCAGCGTGTCCAGGCTGTGATGCTCTTCCTGCAATTGCGCGATGCGATCGCGCAGCACAGCGGCATCCATGGCGGGTTGTCGGGGTGCGCGCGTGGATTCACTCAAACGCTGCTGCATGCTCACCTCCTTTCATCCTCTTTGCGCGGGCCCGCACGGCGAGCCCGACTGCCCTATTTACCTTGCTGCTGTTGTTGCTGCTGCAGTTTCAGTTGTTCCTGGCGCTCCTGCTCCTGCTGCTGCGCCTTTTCCTGCGCCTTCCTGGCGGCTTCCTTCTGACGCGCTTCGACTTCCGCGCGATGCTGCGCGGCTTCCTGCTGCTTCTGCTCGTAGCGCTGCGCCTTCTGCTCGCGCTCCTGCGCGTCCTGCACGCCGCGAGCGCGCGCGTCCTCGAGCTGCTTCTGGTAATCCGCCTGCTTGCGATCGTACGCCGCCTGGTTGGCCGCGCGCTGCGGCGCCTCGGCGTTGCGCTGCGCGGCGGCCAGCGCGTTTTGACGCTGCTTGTCCTCGTAGGCCTGCTGGCTCGCCTTCTCGATCGCCGCGCGCTGCGGCGCTTCCGCCTCGTATTGCGCCCGCTTGATGGCCGTCTGCTGGTCGCGTTGCTTCGCCCGCTCGGCGCGCTGCTCGTCGTCGAGCGCGAGTTGTTCCTGGCGGATCTGCTGACGCGTTTCGCGCATTTCGTTGCGCGCGTTGTCGATGCAGTGATTCACGAAGAACTTGCTGTAGCAGTCGTGCTGCTTGACGCCGTAGCGGTAGTTGTTTTCTTCGGTGCGATGGTCGAGCACCTTCTGGCGCTGTGCGAACTCGGCTCTCTGCGCGTCGTCGGCAGTTTGTGCAGCCGGCGCGCCCGACGGCGCAGCATCGAGCACGCGCGCGCTCACGGACGTGCCGGAATCGATCGGCTTCGCGGCCTGGGCAAGCGCATGCTGCGACGCGAATGCGCCTGCCGCGCAAAGCAGCGATACCGCCGCGGCGGCCGGCACGTTGGAAAGGCGGAAGTTGGGCAAATGGATGAACGGCAACGTGATAAAGAATCAGGCGCGAAACGGCTTGTGCGATGCCCAAATTCTATCACCGCGGGCCGGAGCGCTCCGCCATTTATGGCAAAATGCCCCGCTCCAGCAACCCGGTCCGAACCTGGCTCGTTGCACGGTCGCCCGCCCGCGGCGCCTCGCTCACGCGAGCCTGGCGACGCGGCGCGGAGTTCGCCGGCGAGCCGCAGACAGCGCAGAAACATGACGGAAACCGTAGCACTCAAGATCGTACAGCGCATTGCCTCCGAACTCACCGTGCAGCCGCGCCAGGTCGCCGCCGCCGTGGAGCTTCTCGACGAAGGCTCGACTGTCCCGTTCATCGCCCGGTATCGCAAGGAAGTCACCGGCAATCTCGACGACACACAGTTGCGCACGCTCGAAGAGCGCCTGCTGTATCTGCGCGAACTCGAAGACCGCCGCGCGACGATCCTGCAAAGCATCGACGAGCAAGGCAAGCTCACCGCCGAGTTGCGCGGGGCGATCGAGGGCGCGGACAGCAAGCAGGTGCTCGAAGACCTCTACCTGCCCTACAAGCCCAAGCGCCGCACGCGTGCGCAGATCGCCCGCGAAGCCGGTCTCGAGCCGCTCGCGCAGGCGCTCTTCGCCGATCCCACGCTCGATCCTCAAGCCGAAGCAGCAAAGTTCGTCGATGCGGACAAAGGCGTCGCCGACACCAAAGCCGCCCTCGACGGCGCGCGCGACATTCTCTCCGAGCAGTTCGGGGAAACCGCCGAAATCCTCGGCAAGCTGCGTGACCATCTGTTCAACCAGGGGCTCGTCACGTCGAGCGTGGTGGACGGCAAGCAAGGCGAGGAAGGCGAAAAATTCCGTGACTACTACGACTACAGCGAGACGATCCGCACCGTACCGTCGCACCGCGCGCTCGCGCTGTTCCGTGGACGCAATGCGGGCGTTCTGAGCGTCAAGCTCGGTCTGGGCGAAGAACTCGACGCGCAGATTCCGCATCCGTGCGAAGCGATGATCGCGCAGCACTTCGGCATCGCCAATCGTGGCCGTGCCGGCGACAAATGGCTCTCCGACGTGTGCCGCTGGTGCTGGCGCGTGAAGGTGCAGCCGCATATCGAAACCGAACTGCTCACGCAATTGCGAGAAGAAGCCGAGCATGAAGCCATTCGCGTGTTCGCGCGCAATCTGAAGGACCTGCTGCTCGCGGCGCCCGCTGGCCCGAAGGCCGTGATCGGTCTCGATCCGGGCTTGCGGACCGGCGTGAAGGTCGCGGTCGTGGATCGCACCGGCAAGCTCCTTGCAACCGACACCATCTATCCGCACGAACCGCGCCGCGACTGGGACGGCTCCATTGCGAAGCTCGCCCGCATCGCGCACGCGACGCAGGCCGAACTCGTGTCTATCGGCAACGGCACCGCATCGCGCGAAACCGACAAGCTCGCGAGCGAGCTCATTGCGAAGCATCCGGATCTGAAGCTCCAGAAGATCGTCGTGTCCGAGGCGGGCGCGTCGGTGTACTCGGCATCGGAGCTCGCCGCGAAGGAGTTTCCGGAGCTCGACGTGTCGCTGCGCGGCGCGGTGTCGATCGCGCGGCGGCTGCAAGACCCGCTCGCCGAGCTCGTGAAGATCGAGCCGAAGGCGATCGGCGTCGGCCAGTATCAGCACGACGTCAATCAGCGCGAACTCGCGCGCTCGCTCGATGCGGTCGTCGAGGATTGCGTGAACGCCGTCGGTGTCGATGCCAATACGGCGTCGGTCGCGCTGCTCGCGCGCGTGTCGGGGCTGAACGCGACGCTCGCGCGCAACATCGTCGACTATCGCGATGCCAACGGGCCGTTCCCGTCGCGCGCGCATCTGAAGAAGGTGCCGCGCCTCGGCGACAAGACTTTCGAGCAGGCGGCCGGCTTCCTGCGCATCAACAACGGCGAGAATCCGCTCGATCGCTCGTCGGTGCACCCGGAGGCGTATCCGGTCGTCGAACGCATTCTCGCGAAGATCAAGAAGCATATCGGCGATGTGCTCGGCAAGCGCGAAGCGTTGACGGGCCTCTCGCCCACTGAATTCGTCGACGATCGTTTCGGCCTTCCGACCGTGCGCGACATTCTCGCCGAGCTCGAAAAACCGGGCCGCGATCCACGCCCCGAGTTCAAGACGGCGACGTTCCGGGAAGGCATCGAGAAAATCTCGGATCTCGTGCCGGGCATGATCCTCGAAGGCGTCGTGACGAACGTCGCGGCGTTCGGCGCGTTCGTCGATATCGGCGTGCATCAGGACGGTCTCGTGCACGTTTCGGCCATGTCCACGAAGTTCATCAAGGATCCGCACGAAGTCGTGAAGGCCGGTCAGGTCGTCAAGGTGAAGGTGATCGAGACCGATGTGAAGCGCCAGCGCATTTCGCTCACGATGCGTCTGGACGACGACTCCGCCGCCTCTTCCGCGAGTGGCAGCGCGGCCGGGGCGCAATCGCGTGGTTCGCAGGATCGTCGTTCGGCCCAGCGTCCGCAGCAGCGCCGCGAACCGGAACCGGCCGGCGCGATGGCCGCGGCGTTCGCAAAACTGAAACGCTGACGCTTCACGCTGCCAACAAAAAACCCCACGTTCTGCGACGTGGGGTTTTCTTTTTGCGCTTCCGAAAAACGAAGCGTCAGATTTCGATCTTAGTTCCCAGCTCGACGACGCGATTTGCGGGAATGCTGAAGAAATCGGTCGGTTTCGCCGCGTTCTGATGCATCCACGCGAACACGCGCTCGCGCCACACGGACATGCCCGGCAACTCCGTCGGCACGACCGTCTCGCGCGCCATGAAGAACGACGTGTCCATCAGCTCGAAGGTCATCGCGTGCGTGCGCGTGATCTGTTCGAGCACGGCCTTCACGTCCGGTGTCTCGTTGAAGCCGTATGCCGCCTTCACGAGGAACAGACCGCCGCCGATGTCCTTCACTTCGAGACGATGCGCATCGTCGACATAAGGAATGTCGCGCGTCTTGAAGTTCATGAAGATGGTGCGCTCGTGCAGCACCTTGTTGTGCTTCAGGTTGTGCAGAAGGCTCACGGGCACGAGCGAATCGCTGCCGGTGAGATAGATCGCCGTACCCGACACGCGATGCGGCGGATGCGCAAGCAAGCCCTGGAGGAACGGCATCAACGGGATACCGTCCGCGGCCGTGCGATCCTTCACGATCATGCGGCCTTTGTACCAGGTCATCAAAAGGAAGAAGAGCGCCCCGCCGATGCACAGCGGCAGCCAGCCGCCCTGCTCGATCTTGAGCAGGCTCGCGCCGAAGAAACCGATGTCGATCATCAGGAACACGGCGATCATGCCGCCGACGAGAAAGCGGTTCCAGCCCCACAGATTCACCATCACGACCGACACGAGGATAGTGGTCGTGAGCATGGTCGCGGTGACGGCGAGACCGTAAGCGGCGGCGAGATTTTCGGAACTCTTGAAGCCGATGACGATGCACAAAATGATGAAAAGCAGCATCCAGTTGACGAGCGGAATATAAATCTGGCCGATAGCCAGCTCGGACGTATGCATGATCTTCATGCGCGGCACGTAGCCGAGCTGGATCGCCTGGCTCGTCAGCGAATACGCGCCCGAAATGACCGCCTGCGACGCGATCACGGTCGCGACCGTCGACAGAATCACGAGCGGCAGCAAGGCCCAGTCGGGCGCAAGCAGGAAGAATGGGTTCTCGATGGCCTGCGGCGAGTGCATCAGCAACGCGCCCTGACCAAAATAGTTCAGCAACAGCGAGGGCATCACGAAGCCGTACCAGCCGTAGCGAATCGGCTTCACGCCGAAGTGACCCATGTCCGCGTACAGCGCTTCCGCCCCGGTCAGCACGAGCACGACCGAGCCCAGCACGATATACGCCTGCAGGACGTGCTGCGCCATGAAAGAAAAGGCGTAATAGGGATTGAGCGCGACGATGATGCGCGGCTCCATGACGATATGCGCGGCGCCGAGCACCGCGAGCGTGGCGAACCACACGACCATGATCGGGCCGAAGAGCTTGCCGACCACCGCCGTGCCGTGGCGCTGAATCCAGAACAGCGCGATCAGAATGACGATCGTGATCGGCAGCACGTACGGAGTTAGCTTGGGCGCGGCGATCTCGAGACCTTCGACCGCCGAGAGCACCGACATCGCCGGCGTGATGACCGCATCGCCGTAGAACATGCACGCGCCGAAGATGCCGAGCATCATCAGCACGCCCGAAACCTTGCCGGACTCCTTCACGCTGCGCAGCGCGAGCGTCGTCATGGCGAACACGCCGCCCTCGCCGTTGTTGTCGGCGCGCATGACGAAGAGCACGTATTTGACGGCGACCACCATGACGATCGCCCAGAAGAGCAAGGAGATGACGCCGAGAATCGACGCCTCTGACAAGCCGATGCCATGCGACGGGCTAAAGGCTTCCTTCAACGAGTAAAGTGGACTCGTGCCGATGTCGCCGAAAACGACGCCAATGGCGGCGAGCGCAAGCGAGTGCAATGGCTGTTTATGCTCGTGCGCGTGAGTCGTGTTAGTCATAAAAGCGATATATCCGTCCAGAGCGGAAAAAAACGAACGCCATTCTATCTAACGTTGCACGCGAAGACGCCTTCTCGCGTGTTGCTCGAGCGCCACGAGAGACGCGTGTGAGAGTGTAGCATCGCGCCCCGCGTGCGTCGGCGGGCGCGCTCGTCGCGATTTCATGCAGGTCAGTCCGCCTTCTCGCAAAAACAAAAAACGCCGTTGCGCCCGGCTTCGTGCCAGGCGAACGGCGTATGTCGCGCGAAACGATCAGGCGTCGATCAAGCGCCCCGTCCGTTTTGCGTGCCGCGCTTGATCCACGCGCCCAGGTTGTGCGGTCGCACCGTGTCCCACTCCTCGAAAGGCTGATGAATCCACGGATTCGTTTCAAGATGCTGAACGTGATAGTCGGGCTTGACCTTGGAGCACGCCTTGTACCAGAGCACCGCCGAGCGCACCGATGTGATCCCCGGATAACGCTCCTTCAGATGCTCCTGCACGCGCGCGAGCGTGACGCCCGAATCGACCAGATCATCGACGAGCAGCACGTTGCCGGACAGATCGCCGCGCGTCATCGTGATGTACTGCGCGATGTCGAGATCGCCCTGCTCCGTGCCCGCTGCTTCGCGGTATGAGCTCGTCGCGAGAATGGCGAGCGGCAGGTCATAAATGCGCGACAGCTGATCGCCCACGCGCAGGCCGCCGCGCGCGAGGCACAGGATCTTGTCGAACTTCCAGCCCGACTCGTGCACCTTCAGTGCGAGGAGTTCGATCAGCCGGTGATATTCATCCCAGCCGACCCAGAGATTCTTGTCGTCGTTGCGCGGGTCCGTCATCGCGATCATGGTGAGGCTCTTTCAAATGCTTAGGTTATATACGAAATGTGGCCGCAGGAGGCGGCCACATTCTTTACAGCGTCCGGTTCTGGTCGAGGCTCTTTAAGCGCTCAGACCTTGAACGGATGGCGAAGCAGGATGGTTTCGTCACGGTCCGGACCGGTCGACACCATGTCGATCGGCACGCCCGCCACTTCCTGCACGCGCGTCAAATACTTGCGCGCGTTTTCCGGCAGCCCGTCCCATTGCGTAATGCCGATGGTGCTTTCCTTCCAGCCGCCGAAGGTTTCATACACAGGCTCGCAGCGCGCCACTTCCGATGCGCCGCGCGGCAGGATGTCAACGAGCTTGCCGTCGAGCGTGTAGCCCGTGCAGAGCTTCACTTCGTCGAGACCGTCGAGCACGTCGAGCTTGGTCATGCACAGGCCCGAGATACCGTTGATCTGGATCGAACGGCGCAGCGCGGCGGCGTCGAGCCATCCAGTGCGGCGCGGCCGGCCGGTGACCGAGCCGAATTCCTTGCCGACAGTCGCGAGGTTCAGGCCCACCTGATCCTGACGCTGGGCGTTATCCGCGTCATACAGCTCGCTCGGGAACGGGCCCGAACCGACGCGCGTGCAATACGCCTTGGTGATGCCGAGAATATAGTTCAGACGCTGAGGCCCGATGCCGGCGCCGGAGGTCGCCGCGCCCGCGACGCAGTTGCTCGACGTGACATACGGATACGTGCCGTGGTCGATGTCGAGCAGCGTGCCTTGCGCGCCTTCGAACAGCAGATTGCGGCCGGCGTGATTTTCGTCGTAGAGACGGCGGGAGACGTCCGTGACCATCGGCGCGAGACGGTCGGCGTAGCCGAGCATCGTGTCGAGCGTTTCCTGGAAGTCGACAGCCTTCGCGCCGAGGTACTGAGTCAGGACGAAGTTATGGAAGTCGAGCGCCTCGCGCAGACGTTCCTCGAACACTGCACGATCGAACAGATCCTGCACGCGCAGGCCGCGACGGGCCACCTTGTCCTCGTACGCCGGGCCGATGCCGCGGCCGGTCGTGCCGATCTTGCCGGCGCCGCGCTTGGCTTCGCGCGCCTGGTCGATGGCGACGTGATACGGCAGAACGAGCGTGGCGGCTTCAGAAATGAACAGGCGCTTGCGGACATCGACGCCAGCCGCTTCCAGTTCGTCGATTTCCTTGAACAGCGCTTCCGGCGACAACACGACGCCATTGCCGATGTAGCAGGCTGTGCCCGCGCGCATGATGCCCGAGGGAATGAGGCGCAGAATGGTCTTCTTGCCGCCGATGATGAGCGTATGGCCGGCGTTATGACCGCCCTGGAAGCGCACGACGCCCTGGGCGTGGTCCGTCAACCAGTCGACGATCTTGCCTTTGCCCTCATCACCCCACTGGGTGCCCACCACGACGACGTTGCGCCCCGGGTTCACATTCACTGCACTGGCAGACATGTTGATTCGTTAGCTGGTTAAAAACGTATTTTACCTATGTTCGCGAAAGGTTCCGAGTTTTTCGGGACGTGTTTCGCGATTTCGTCACGGTCGCGTGATTGGAATGGGCTAAGCAAATTCCCTTATCGATCAAGCGACTGTATTCATCGTCCCGCTTCAGGCGCGCGTTTCGACCGTCCATTTGCCGTCACGCTCGACGAGCACACGGTCGAACGCGAATTCGTCCAGATCGTGGTCGTGGCCGGGCAGCGCCTGGATGACCACTTCGCCCGCGTCGCGCAGTGCGAGAATCGCCGCGCGCAGCGGCTCATCGTGTTTCCACGGCGCGAGGATCGCGCTGCCGCGTGCGTCGACGGGCGAGATGCGCGCCACTTCGCGCAGATCGAGAGAAAAGCCCGTCGCGGGTCGCGCACGGCCGTAGGCAAGACCGACATCGTCATAGCGGCCGCCGCGCGCGACCGCGTTCGGCACGCCATCGACATAGGCTGAGAACATCACGCCGCTGTGATACGCATAGCCGCGCAAGTCCGCGAGGTCGATCATCAGTTCCGCGCCTTCGACCTGGCCCGCGAGGAACGCGAGATCGTCGAGCGCGCGCGCGATCACGGGCAGATTCGGCAAACGGCCACGGGCGATCTGCAGCACCGAAGCGTCGCCATAGAGCGACGGCAATGCCCGCAGCGCCTCGCGCGGCACCTGCCCGAGGTGCGCGGTCAATTCATGCAGGCGCGGCACGTCTTTGCTCGCAAGCGCGTCGTAAAGCGCTTCGCCGAGCGATGCCGCCGCCGGCTCGAGTTCCAGCAGCGCGGCAAGCACGCCCGCGTGACACAGATCGAGACGCACTTTCGTCAGACCTGCGAGATGCAGCGAGTCGAGCATCAGTTGCTGGATCTCAAGATCCGCTTCGAGCCCCGCGTGCCCATAAATTTCCGCGCCGATCTGAATCTGCTCGCGTGTCGCATGCAACCCGCGCGGGCGCGTGTGCAGCACGACGCCCGCGTAGCACAGCCGCGTCACGCCCTGCCGGTTCAGCAGATGCGCGTCGATACGTGAAACCTGCGGCGTGATGTCCGCGCGCAGGCCGAGCGTGCGTCCGGACAATTGATCGACGAGCTTGAACGTGCGCAAGTTCAGGTCGCTTCCGCCGCTCGTCAGAAGCGATTCGAGATACTCGAGCATCGGCGGCATCACGAGTTCGTAGCCGTACGAACGGAAACGGTCGAGCAGGCGTCGGCGCAGCTCTTCGATCTTGCGGGCTTCCGACGGCAACACGTCGGCGATATTCTCGGGAAGTAACCAGGTGGACATCGATACGTTTCCTACGGGACGAGAAGGCTTGGCGCTGGTCGCGCGGCGCTCACGGACTTGAACGGTCAGGGACGAATGAATAAGGACAAGATAGGCGAAATGGCGGCGGCCTGCCGGACGAGGTTCACGTCGCGATCAGCAGCAGAATCAGGCCGAGCACCATGGCGATCAGTCCGCCGATGCGGATATGGTGCAAGGGCCGCTCCGCGATGCGGCGAAAGGTATCGCGCCACGCGGTCGGAAAAACGAAGGGAAACATGCCTTCGATAATCAGCATCAACGCAAGAGCCAGCAGGAACGTCTCGGCCATGTCCAAGGTTTTTTTGATGCCGCGCGACCGGCAAGACGCGGTGCGCGGCGCGGACGGGAATCAGCGCTTCGCCGTCGCCGGGGCCGACGTGTCCGCCGCGCCGCCGGTCGGGCTCTTCATGAAGCGGAAGAAATCGCTGCTCGGGTCGACGACGATCACGTCGCCTGGCTTGAACGTCTTCTTGTACGCTTCGAGGCTCTGATAGAACTGGTAGAACTGCGGATCGCGTCCGTACGCATCGGCCGCTATGGCCGCCGCCTTGCTGTCTCCTTCGCCCTTGATCGACTGCGCCTGGCTATAGGCGTCCGCGACGATGGCCTGCTGCGTGCGCTCCGCATCGGCCTTGATCTTGTCCGCGTCCGCCGTGCCCTTCGCGCGCTCGTTCGCCGCGGCTTGCTGTCGCGCCGCGATCATGCGCTTGTAGACCGAATCGGCGACCGCCGACGGAAAGTCGATGCGCGTCATCTGCAAGTCGACGAGCTGCACGCCAAATGCCGCGGCCGCGCCTTCCACGCTCTTTTGCGCGTCGGCTTCGATTGCCTGCTGATTGCCTAGCGCGTCAGTGAGCGGGCGCTTCGCAAAACTGCTCGCAAGCGCCGCGCGCGCGAGCGCGGTGATGCGCTCCTCGGCCGTCTGCGTGTTCTTCTCGTTGCTTTCGAAGAGTTTCAGGGGATCGGCGACACGATACTTGATCACCGCGTTGACCAGCACTTCGTTCTTGTCCGCGGTCGAGAAACGGTCGGCGCCCGATTCGTCGATGGTGAGCGTGCGTGTGTCGATGAGCGTGAGTGTCTGGAACGGCGGCGGCAGCTTGAAGTGCAGACCGGGGCCTTCGAGACGCGGATTGCCTTCGCCATGCGCGGCGACGACGGCGGCATGTCTTTCGTCGACTGTGAAGATCATCGACGAACCGATGAACAACACGATGACGACGGCGACGACGAGCGCAAAGATTCGATTCATGTTCGCGCTCCTTATTGCAGGTCTTCCGACCGGCTGCGGGAGCGGAACGCATCGCGCGAGCGCAGCGGATCGCCGCCGGCATTCGCGCTTGCGCCGCTGGCGGAGCTTGCCGCGCTGGCGGGTGCGACCGCAGCCGGCGCCGATGCGCTCGCCGTGCCCTGCGCGCGCGCCTGAGGCCCGTCAGTCGCGGCGGCCGCGCCCGACGCAGCTGCGCCGCTCGCGCCTTCGGCCGCGTCCTTCGCCTGCTGCCTGTTGGCTTCGACGAGCTTGTCGAGCGGCAGATAGACGACGTTATTGCCGCCCTTGCTATCGACGAAAACCTTCGTGGTGCGCGAGTAGATCTGCTGCATCGTGTCCAGGTACATGCGTTGACGAATGACCGCGGGCGCCTTCGAGTATTCCGCGTAGACCTCCTTGAAGCGCTCCGCATCTCCCTGCGAGCGCGTGACCTCGCGGTTGCTATAGGCGCGGGCCTCGTCGATCAACTTCGCCGCGTCGGCTTTCGCGCGCGGCAGCAACTGATCCGCATAGGCTTGCGCGGAATCGCGGGCGCGCTCGTTGTCCTGACGCACGCGCGCCGCTTCCTCGAACGCCGACTGCACCTGTTGCGGCACCTGCACGCTTTGCACCGCCACGCCCGTCACCTGAAGACCGGTGCGATAAGTGTCGAGCGAACGCTGAATCGTCTCGATCAGGCGCGCGCGCAGCGCTTCGCGATCCTTGTAGAGCATGTCGTCCGTCGTGAGGCCGCCAGCAATTTCGCGGATCGCCGACTGCGCGGCCTGCGTCACGCTGTCGTCCGCATTGACGCTGCGAAACAGGAAATCGGTCGGCGACTTGATCTGATACTGCACGGCAAAGCGCACGTCGACGATATCCGCGTCGTTCGTCAGAAGCGACGCGTCGCGCACGTTGCCTTGCGACAGCGCGGTGCCGCGCCCGACTTCGACGGAACGAATCTGCGACGTATCGACGATCTCGCTCGACTGGAACGGATACGGCAAACGCCAGTGAATGCCTTGCGAGACCGTCTGACGATACTTGCCGAACTGGGAGACGACGCCGACATGCCCGTCCTGCACGACGAACACGCCGCTGCCCAGATAGATGGCGATCAACACGCCGATGACGATGCCGAGGCCGATCTTCGTGCCACGGCCGTTCTCGCGCGGCGCGCCGTTGCCAGGTTTGCGGCCGAACACCCCGGCGAGGCGGCGATTGAACTCACGCCACATCTCGTCGAGATCGGGCGGGCCTTCGTCCTTGCCGTTGGGGCGCTTGCCGTCTTGCGGGCGCTTGGAGTCGTTTTTCACGCCATTGCCGTCGCCCCGCCCCCAGCGCGGATCGTTGATCGAAAAGACGGCATGCTCAACTTGCCGGATAGTCCGCTCTTTGTAGTCGTTCACTCGGTGATTCACCATTAGACAGCCGGGGTCGATGCCGGGTCGATGCAATTCCGAAGCAACTTAATGTCCGTGCTCGGGGACCTTGTGATCGTCACGTTCGACGGCCTGCCGGTGGTCGTCCGGCTGCGCGTTCGTGTCGTGTATGGCGTTTGACTCGGACTGCGTGGATTGCGTTGCTTCGGACGCCTCGTGCGGCTCCGGAAATTCGGCGAGCACGCTGGGTAGGCCCGCATCGATTTCACCGGTTTCCGCCGTGGCGATTTCGGCGATGGCAGCGCGCAGCGCATCGAGCCCCTGACCCGTGCGTGCACTCAAGAAAACGCGCGAAATATTACCATACTCGTCCCTTTCAACCGCCTCGTCGCGGGCCGCGAGCTCGGGCACCGCATCGATCTTGTTGAAGACGAGAATCTGGCGAATGTTGTCCGCGCCGATGCCGCGCAACACCTCGTTCACCTGATCGATCTGATCGAGGCGCACCGCACTCGACGCATCGACGACATGCAGCAGCACGTCCGCGTGAATGGTTTCTTCGAGCGTGGCGCGAAATGCGGCGACGAGCTGGTGCGGCAATTCGCGGATGAACCCGACCGTGTCCGACACGACAACATGCCCCGCTTCCTCGCCGAGGAACACCCGGCGCGAAGTGGTATCGAGCGTGGCAAAGAGTTGGTCGGCCGCGTACGCCTGCGCCTTGGTGAGCGCGTTGAACAGCGTGGACTTGCCCGCGTTCGTATAGCCGACGAGCGACACCGACATCGTGCGATTGCGCACGCGCTGACGCCGTTGCGTGCCGTGCTGACGGCGCAGTCGTTCGAGCCGCGACTTGAGGGCCTTGATGCGCTCGCCGATCAATCGGCGGTCGGTTTCAAGCTGCGTTTCGCCCGGGCCGCGCAAGCCGATGCCGCCCTTCTGGCGTTCGAGGTGAGTCCACGCGCGAATCAGGCGCGTCGACAGATATTGCAGTTGCGCGAGTTCGACCTGCAGCTTGCCTTCGTGGCTGCGGGCGCGCTGCGCGAAGATATCGAGAATGAGGCTCGTGCGATCGACCACTCGGCGATTCAGCGCGACCTCGAGATTGCGCTGCTGCGCGGGCGCGAGCGCGTGATTGAAAATGACGAGTTCGACGTCATTCGCTTCGCACTGCAGGCGCAGTTCTTCGACCTTGCCGCTGCCGATGAACATTTTGGCATCGGGGCTCGAGCGGCGGCCGGTGAGCGTGACGGCGGGATGAGCGCCCGCACTTTGTGCGAGCAGACTAAGTTCTTCCAGACTGGCTTCGAAATCGATCTTGCCGAAGTCGATGCCGACGAGCGCTGCGTTAATCAAATTGATGTGTTCACGTTTTTGAAGCGACCGGCGAGTTGCTTAATGTTCGCTTTAGAATGGGCAGTTTCGCGCCGGCCGCGACGAGGTTTAGGACGATTCAGCGTCCGGGTGGAAATTCACCGGGCGGGCAGGCACGACCGTGGAAATGGCGTGCTTATAGACCATCTGGGTGACCGTATTTCGGAGCAACACGACGTACTGGTCGAAAGATTCGATGTTTCCTTGAAGCTTGATGCCGTTGACCAAATAGATCGAGACGGGCACGTGCTCTTTACGCAGTGCGTTCAAAAACGGGTCTTGTAACAATTGCCCTTTGTTGCTCATAGCAAACTCCGTGTTTTTTTGCAGGTTGGATATATTGTGGACGAAGAAAAAGAGATCCGCCGACAATCGCTACACTATAGCCGATTTTCGCTGTTTTACGTTTTCCGCACCCCTCGGCCAAATGGCTGACGGCGCCGAAACGTAAGGCTTCACGCGGCTCTCACTCCTTGTCCGCGTAAGGGTTTCGGCTCGACCGAAACTCTATGCGAAGTGGAGTGCCGGCGAGTCCAAAAGTTTCGCGAAAACGCCCTTCCAGATAACGCTTGTATGTCTCCGTCACCGCGTCGAGCGCGTTGCCGTGCACCACGATGATCGGCGGATTTTGCCCGCCCTGATGCGCGTAACGCAGTTTCGGCCGCACCGGACCGCGGCGACGCGGCTGCTGAAATTCCACGGCATCGATCAGCGCGCGCGTGAGCTTCGGCGTCGGCAGCTTGGCCATCGCGGCGGCGTAGGCATCGTCGACCGATTTCATCAACGCGCCGATGCCCGTTTTCTCGAGCGCGGAAACGTAGTGGAATTTAGCAAAGTCCAGAAACTTGAGCTTGCGCGTCAGGTCCGCCTTCGTGCGCTCACGCACATGCGAGTCCAGACCGTCCCACTTGTTCACGCCGACGACGAGCGCGCGGCCCTGCTCGACCACGAAGCCCGCGATGTGCGCGTCCTGCTCAGAGATATCCTGCTGTGCATCGAGCAGAAGGATCACGACGTTGGCATCCGCGATCGACTGCAGCGTCTTCACGACCGAAAACTTCTCGATCGCTTCGAACACCTTGCCGCGGCGGCGCAGGCCGGCCGTGTCGATCAGAGTGTACTTGCGGCCTTGTCGCTCGAAATCAACATAAATCGAGTCGCGCGTGGTTCCGGGCATGTCAAACGCGATCACGCGCTCCTCGCCAATCAGCGTGTTCACAAGCGTCGACTTGCCGACGTTCGGACGCCCGACGATCGCGATCTTGATGCCGTGCTGCGCCTTCTCCTCTTCCGTTTCCTCCGGCTGATCCTTGTACGCGATGTCGAGTGCGTCGTTGATCATCTCGACGACGCCGTCGCCATGCGCGGCTGAGATCGCGCGCGGATCGCCGAGACCGAGCTCGTAAAAGTCCGATGCGACCGCCGAGTACTTCATGCCCTCGGCCTTGTTCACGACCAGGAAGAGCGGCCGGCCGGTCTTGCGCAGATAGTCGGCGATCGACTTGTCCTGCGGCGCAAGTCCGTTGCGGCCATCGACGATGAATACGACGATATCGGCCTCTTCGACCGCCTGACGCGTCTGCCGCGCCATTTCGTGCAGGATGCCGTCCTTCGCCACGGGCTCGAACCCGCCCGTGTCCACGACGAGATACGGGCGTTCACCGCCCACGCGACCTTCGCCGTAGTGACGGTCACGAGTGAGGCCCGGCAAGTCGGCGACGAGCGCGTCGCGCGAGCGCGTCAGCCGGTTGAAAAGCGTCGATTTCCCAACATTGGGGCGCCCGACGAGCGCGATCACGGGTTTCATCTGATTTTGTTCAAGGTTGAACGCAAGGCGAACGCGGAACGGGCGGTGGAAACGTCTCGTTGCGTTCCGCTACGCCGCGCAATGGCTGCGCTTGTCGAAAATTAGCATGGATTCGGCTTGCCGCACGCGAGGCGTGTCGATCGGCCGGATCGTCGGCGGTCGTGCGCCGGTCTTGCCTCGTTGGAGGCTCATCTTGCGCGGCACCTTCGCGCGCCGCGCTCATTCTTCTACCCTGCTTTTGCAGGCGGGTTTTATCGCGATGCGCGCGTGGCGCAACGCTTCTTTCTCGTGCGGTTCGTCGTGGGTGGCGAACCTGCCGCACCGCCGGACCTCGACGGCGCGCTTGCTGCTGACGGCCGCAAGAGCATGTCACGCGCTCCGCGGCCTGCTTTCACTCAGTTGCCCGGTCGGAAACCATAAAGGTCGCCGTCATGCGTCTGAACGACGAGCGTGCTGCCCGCCAGCACAGGCGCCGCGGTGATCGCGCTGCCGTCGGTCGGTGCGCGGCCGACGAGCTGGCCGTTTTCCGTGTTCAGGAAATGCACGAAGCCCTGATAGTCGCCCACGACGACCGCACGGCCCAGAATGTACGGCACGCTGACACTCCGGTTCTTCAACGCATCCGTCTTCCAGACCTGCGAGCCGTCCGCCGCGCGGAACGCGTTGACGACCGACCAGTCGTCGCCCGCCGCGACGATCTGCTCGTCTTGTGCGAGGCCGCTGTCGCTCGAGAAGCTCTTTTCCCACACCGGCTGGCCCGAGTTGGCATCGAAGCAACCGATGCGGCCCTGGAACGTCACCGCGCAGGTCTGCGCACCGACGAGCCCCGGCGCGCCGGTCACGTCGTTGATGCGCTCGACTTCGGTCACACCCTTCGGATACGACACCGGCGCCTGCCAGTAGGCGTCGCCCGTCTGCAGGTTGATCGCCGCGAACGTCCCGCCGGGGAAGCCCGCGAGCACCGCCTGATTGCCGGCGAACGTCATGCCGGCCGCGACCCGCAGGTTCAGCGGCACCGCGCGCAACTGGAAGATCCACTTCTGCTCGCCCGTCTGCGCGCTGAACGCGATGACCTTGCCGTCGATGGTACGCACGATCACGAGATCGTTGCCGACGAGCGGCGGCGAGACGATCTCGCCGGGCGCCGTGGCCGTCCACAACAGCTTGCCGTCGGCACCGAGCACGTCGACCTGGCCCTTCAGACCGCCCACTGCCGTGAGATTGCCATCGCTGCCGACACCCGCGGACAAATCGTCCTTGAGCTTGGTGCGCCAGACGTCCTGACCGGTCTTCGCGTCGATCTTGGCGACGGTGCCGTTCGTGCCCGCGGCGAAGACGTAATCGCCGACCGCGACCGGCGAGAACAGATAGCGGCCCGCCTTGCCGACGCTCGCCTTCCACGTCTGATTGACGTTCAACACCGGCTTGAAGTCCGCGAGCGGTGTCGGCACGCGGCGTTCATCCTTGGTCGACGAGCAAGCGGCCAACAAGACGGTCGTCGCGCAGGCGAGCGGCACGGCGTAGCGTTTCAAAAAAGTCATCGGTGGACGCAACATGAATTGGTGAATTGGGTTGATCGGCGCCGACCGACGCGCCGCTGCATGGCGACGCTGTGGCGGGCGGCTTGATGGACTGATGTGCTAAATCGATCGAAACCGATTGGAACGATGCGGATCAGCCGCCGAGCGCATCGAGCTTGAACTGAACCAGTTGACGCGCGGACGTGTCGTTCTCGGGCAGCGTCTCGAGGGCAACCTTGTAGGCTGCGCGCGCATCGTCGCGTTTGCCTTGTGCCGCGAGCAGGTCCCCGCGACGATCCGCGATCACGCCCTTGAACGCATCGAGCGGTTGATCCGCGAGCAGCTTCAGGCCCGCGTCGTAGTTCTTCTCGTCGAGCAGGACGAGCGCGAGACGCAGCTTCGCGATCTGCTTGTACTCGTCATCCTTCGCGTGATCGATGGCCCATTGCAGTTGCGCCTTCGCACCCGCCGTGTTGCCCGCCATGTAAAGCGACTTTGCGGCCGCGAGCGCGGTCATCTGCGCGTAGCCCGTGCCGCCGAACTTGTCTTCCATGTCCGTCGCCACGCGCGTGACCAGCGCCTGATCGTTGGCGTTCACCGCCTGCTGAAGATGGTCGTAGAGCACCGACGCTTCGGCCGCCTGACGGCGCTGCCAGAAATTCCATCCGTTGTACCCGGCCCCAATGATGAGCGCCACGAGCACAATCCACGTCGTGGTGTTACCCCATTTGGCCCACCAGGCCTTTACGCTTTCAAGTGATTCTTGTTCGTCGTGATAGCTCATCGTCCAGCTATTCCTTCCTGCGTTTCAGTTCCCTCAACGAGCGCCGCGCGCGATCCCGGATCAGTTCGATCCGGCACGCGACGCACGGCAATATGCCTGTACTCAGGCACCCTCGTCATCGGCGGTTGCAACCATCGCATTGATTAGGTATTCGGTCAAGTCTTCCGCCGGAACGTTCACTTGCTCGTTCTTTTGGCCGTCGGATGTTTCGTCGCCCGAACGACGCAGCGGTTTGACGCCGATCATGCCTTGTGCGAGCTCGTCCTCGCCCAGCACCACCGCGAAGGCCGCGCCGCTCGCGTCGGCCTTTTTCATCTGCGACTTGAAGCTCGCGGACGCGCCGTCCGGGCTGCAATGCAGGATGACGTCTAGACCCGTATCGCGCAGACGCTCGGCGACGATGAACGCGTGCTCCGCCGCTTTTTCGCCCTGATGCACGACATACACATCCGTGCCTTCGGCTTCGGGCACGAGTTGTTCCTCCTTCAGCAACTCGAGGATGCGCTCGACGCCCATCGCCCAGCCGCACGCGGCCGTCGGCTTGCCGCCGAGCTGCTCGATGAGGGGATCGTAGCGACCGCCGCCCGCGACCGTGCCCTGCGCGCCGAGCTTATCGGTGACCCACTCGAACACGGTGAGGTTGTAATAGTCGAGACCGCGCACGAGGCGAGGATTGATCGTGAACGGAATGTTGTTCGCCTTGAGCAGACGCTGCACGCCTTCGAAGTGCTTGCGCGACGCGTCGCCGAGAAAATCGACGAGCTTCGGCGCATTCTGCGCGATCTCCTGCAGCGCGGGATTCTTCGTGTCGAGCACGCGAAGCGGGTTCGTATAGAGACGGCGTTTCGCTTCTTCATCGAGCGAATCGACATGCTTCTCCAGATACGCGATCAGTTCCTTGCGATGCGCCGCCCGCTCCTCCGCCTGACCGAGCGAATTGAGTTCGAGGCGGATGCCGGTGAGGCCGAGGTCGTCCCAGAGACGCTGGCACATCATGATGATCTCGGCGTCCGTATCCGGGCCCGCGAAGCCGAGCGCTTCCACGCCGACCTGATGGAACTGGCGATAACGCCCGCGCTGCGGACGTTCGTGACGGAACATCGGGCCGACGTACCAGAGGCGCTTCGGGCCGTCGTAAAGCAGGTTGTGCTCGATGACCGCGCGCACGACCGCCGCGGTGTTCTCCGGCCGCATCGTCAGATGCTCGCCGTTGAGCGCATCCGTGAAGCTGTACATCTCTTTCTCGACGATATCGGTCACTTCGCCGATACCGCGCGTGAACAACTGCGTATGCTCGACGATCGGCGTGCGGATGTTCTGATAGCCGTATGCGCGCAGCATCGACTTGACGGTGGTTTCGAAGAAATCCCACAACGCGGCATCCTGCGGGAGGATGTCGTTCATGCCCTTCACACCGCTCAGTTTCTCGAGCCGTTTCTTCTGTTCAGTCATCTGTCTTCAAAGGGTTGCGGTGGACGTCTCTTCACGCTTGCCTGCTTCTTGCCCGTAGGTGCGCTCGACATAATCGCTGACGATTTGCTGGAACTCCTCGGCGATGCGTTCGCCGCGCAGCGTCTTCACCTTCACGCCGTCGATGAACACCGGTGCCGCCGGATTTTCGCCCGAACCCGGCAAGCTGATGCCAATGTTCGCGTGCTTGGACTCGCCCGGTCCGTTGACGATGCAGCCCATCACCGCGACGTGCATCTTTTCCACGCCCGGGTACTGGTCGCGCCAGGTCGGCATCGAACTGCGCAGGTAAGTCTGAATCTGCGAGGCGAGCTCCTGGAACAGCGTGCTCGTCGTGCGGCCGCAGCCGGGGCACGCGATGACCATCGGCGTGAAGGAACGCAGGCCCATCGTCTGCAGGATTTCCTGGCCGACGACGACTTCGCCGGTGCGCGCGCCGCCCGGTTCGGGCGTGAGCGAGATGCGGATGGTGTCGCCGATGCCCTCCTGCAGCAGCACCGAAAGCGCCGCCGTCGACGCGACGATACCCTTCGAGCCCATGCCCGCTTCGGTCAGGCCGAGGTGCAACGCGAAGCTGCAGCGCTTTGCGAGTTCGCGGTACACGGCGATCAGATCCTGCACGCCGCTGACCTTGCACGACAGGATGATCTTGTCGCGGCCGAGACCGAGTTCGACGGCGCGTTCCGCGGAGCCGATCGCCGATTGAATCAGCGCCTCGTACATGACGCTCTGCAGTTCCCACGGCGTCGAACGCGCCGCGTTCTCGTCCATCATGCGCGCGAGCAAATCCTGATCGAGACTGCCCCAGTTCACGCCGATGCGCACCGGCTTGTCATATTTGATCGCGGCTTCGATCATTTGCGCGAACTGCGTGTCGCGCTTCGCGCCCTGGCCGACGTTGCCCGGATTGATGCGGTACTTCGACAGCGCTTCGGCGCACGCGGGATAGTCGCGCAGCAACAGATGGCCGTTGTAATGAAAGTCGCCGACGAGCGGCACGGTCACGCCCATGCGATCGAGCTGCTCACGGATATGCGGCACAGCGGCGGCCGCTTCGGGCGTGTTCACCGTGATGCGCACGAGCTCGGAGCCGGCTTGCGCCAGTTCCTTGATCTGGATGGCGGTGCCGATCGCGTCGGCGGTGTCGGTGTTGGTCATCGACTGGACGCGCACAGGCGCGTCGCCGCCGATCGTCACGAGCTGTCCGCCCCAGCGCACATCGACCGCGTGCGATGCGCGGCGCGTCAATGGACCGCCGAAGACCGGCTCGGTCGAACAAATCTTGCTGCTGATCAGGGATTGAGCTTCGGATTGCATCGAAAGACCCTTTGGCAACCTTGGCGCCGATGCGGCGCCGGGTGGCGTGGATGAAACCTCAAACGGGCGTCACGGCTTGCACCGTGACGCCCCTGACTTGTCCGGCGCGCACTGAACCGATCGACCTCGCCGACTCAAGGCAGCGAGAGGCGCGCGACGTTTCCGCGTGCGGATGAATAGCGCTTGGCATCGACGGGTTCGTCGTCGACCGACAACGATTCGACGCCCTTCACGTTGCCCACGGTCACCTTGAACGGCGCCTCGCCCTGCACGCGCTGTGTGCTGCCCGCGTGAACGAGACCGGAAAAGAGTTCCTTGCCGTCCTTGCCGCGCACGCTGAACCAGCTATCTTCCTTCACTTTCAATTCGATTGCGCTCGAGCCGCCGCCCGAGACGGCCGGCGCGGACGCCACCGCTACCGCCGGCGCGGTTTTCGCTGCCGATGCGGCCGGCGCGCTCGCGCCCTGCACCGCGGACAGCGTCGACGACGAAGCCGGCAGCGCGTTCGTGCCGAGCGGACGCGGCATCGGCTGCTCGCCGGGCGCCGCCGCCACTTCGGGCAGCGACGCTTCGCCCGTGTTCGCTGCGGCTGCCTCGTCCGGGGTCGGCGCAGACGGTGCGCCCGCAGAGTCGTTCGATGTCGCCGGCGACGTCGACGACAAGCCCATGCCCGTCGTCGCTTTCAGGCGTGCAAGCCAGTTGCTCGATTCACCGCCGGTATGCCACATGACGAGCGCCACCAGGACGGCGATGATGGCCAGTACGCCCCACATCCACGA
Organism: Caballeronia sp. INML1; assembly: GCF_023631085.1. NCBI lineage: Bacteria > Pseudomonadati > Pseudomonadota > Betaproteobacteria > Burkholderiales > Burkholderiaceae > Caballeronia > Caballeronia sp. INML1. The sequence continues at coordinate 28,727 of NZ_JALQDT010000019.1, forward strand.
GCGCTTGCGACCCGACGAATTACCGAGCGGCACCGACACGCGCCCGCGCGGCAGACCCGTGCCTGCCGACGCCGGCACTTTCAGATTGTGCTCGATGTCACCGCTATCGCGCCGGAACGCCTGCGTGAAGAGCGCCGGATCGGCACCCAGAATTTTCGCGTAACTGCGCACGATGCCCGCGGCAAACGTGCGGTCAGGCAACTGACTGATATCGCCCGCTTCGAGCGCGAGCAATTTCGGCGGCGACACCTTGAGGCGCGCGGAGACGTCGTCGATCGACCATGCTTTCGCCTGGCGAAGCTGCGCGAGACGCGCGCCAACCGCCGGTATCGAGTCCAGAGGCCCAGCCTGGCTCGCATTCGACGCCGCCCCTTCCGCGCCAGCCTGACCGTCGTACTGACCGCCGGACCGGTTGCCGGAATGACTGCCGAAAGGCGTCGGGTGCTGCGGCTCACTCATGCCAAATTCCTCGCATCGTTTCTTTCATATAGCGCTGTTGCGTTCTTCGGTTCAAAAACCACGTGAACGATACAACTCCAGCGCCATTGCAGACCGCTTTATAACAAAATGTTCGGCTTTTAGTACCGCATCCAGGCGCTCATTTCGCCTTTTCGCTGCGGCTTGTTCAGTTTTGACACACCGTCAGATCGCCCGCACCTCGATCGTTTTGCTGCCCGCACGGCTCATGCGTTCGGCAAGACGCGTGCGGTCCTGCACCGCACCCGCGAGCTGCCCGCAGGCGGCGTCGATATCGTCCCCGCGCGTCTTGCGCACGGTGGTGACGACACCCGCATCGATCAGAACCTGCGCGAATCGCTTGATCTGCTCGTTCTTGGAGCGCGTCAGGCCCGATTCCGGGAACGGATTGAACGGAATGAGGTTGAACTTGCACGGCACGTCGCGCGTCACGGCGAGCAGTTCGCGCGCGTGCGCTTCGGTGTCGTTGACGCCGTCGAGCATGCAATATTCGAACGTGATGAAGTCGCGCGGCGCGACTTTCAGATAACGCTGACACGCGGCCATCAATTCGCGCAACGGGTACTTCTTGTTCAGCGGCACGAGCATGTCGCGCAGCGGATCATTCGGCGCATGCAGCGACACCGCGAGCGCCACGGGCAAATCGGCGGCGAGACGGTCCATCATCGGCACGACGCCGGAGGTGGACAGCGTCACGCGGCGGCGCGACAGGCCGTAGGCGTTGTCGTCGAGCATCAGGCGCATGGCCGGCACGACGGCGTCGTAGTTGAGCATCGGCTCGCCCATGCCCATCATCACCACGTTCGTGACGACGCGCTCGCCCTTGCCCGGACCGCCGACCTCGCGCCCGAGCGACTTGCGCAACGCGAACTCCGCCATGCGCAACTGGCCGATGATTTCGCCCGTCGTCAGATTGCGGGAGAAGCCCTGCTTGCCGGTGGAACAGAAACGGCAGTTCACCGCGCAACCCGCCTGCGACGAAACGCACAGCGTCCCGCGCGTTTCTTCGGGGATGAACACGGTTTCGACCGCGTTGCCATTGCCGACGTCGATCAGCCACTTGCGTGTACCGTCGGTGGAAACATGGTCGCTGATGATATCGGGCATCGCCATATTGGCGCGGCCCTTGAGTTTCTCGCGCAGCGATTTCGCGAGATCCGTCATGCCGTCGAAGTCGTCGGCACCGTATTGATGGATCCAGCGCTGCAATTGCTTGGCGCGAAACGGCTTTTCGCCCAGGCTCGCGCAGTACGCGGTGAGCCCGGCGGCGTCCAGATCGAGAAGATTGACGGTGGTGCTGCTCGTCATGTCGAGTTCTGCCATTTCAGATTGCGAAGCCCGGACTGTGTCGCCCGGGACCGTTCGCGCCAATTTCTGCTGCTTTCTTACTGCTATTTTTTGCGTCGAGGCGCGATGCGCGCGACGGCCAACAGACCGGCGCGCGGTACAACGCGAAAATTAACGCGAATAGACGTTCACTTCCGGGAAGAAGAACGAGACTTCCTGGCGCGCCGTTTCCGGAGCGTCCGAACCGTGCACGGCGTTAGCGTCGATGCTGTCGGCGAAGTCGGCGCGGATCGTGCCCTTGTCCGCCTTCTTCGGGTCGGTCGCGCCCATCAGGTCGCGATGCTTGGCAATCGCGTTTTCGCCTTCCAGCACCTGAATCACGACCGGGCCGGAAATCATGAACTCCACGAGGTCCTTGAAGAACGGACGCGCAGCGTGCACGGCATAAAACTTTTCCGCGTCGGCGCGCGACAGATGAACCATGCGCGACGCAATGATCTTCAAACCTGCGTTCTCGAAACGGCTGTAGATCTGGCCGATAACGTTCTTTGCTACCGCGTCCGGCTTAATAATCGACAGGGTGCGCTCGATCGCCATGAAAAACTCCAAATAATGAACGGTTTACGGATTAAAACGAATCGACAATTGTAGCACGAAGCAAGGTATGATTGCGATTGAAACCTTACGACGCCGTAAGGATCAAATCCAGCGAGGACTTAACGGTTCGAACGGCCGAATCAGCCTTTGGAACTATTGAATTCGGCGCGTGCCGGGGCCATATTGGAGCCGAACGTTGCGTTGCGACGGGAACCCCGCCTTCCGGCGTACGCACCAAAGTGATCCTCATACTGGCTTAAGTCCGCGCACCTTATCATTCGTGTGTGACGAATGTCGCGGGAAGACCGAACGACAGACAATTGGAGCAAGGAGAAACCATGAACGAATCACCCTACAGCTTTGGCCGTAATGGCAGCGTCACCTCGGTCGAGGTGCGCAACCGCGTGCTGCGCAACACCTACTGGCTGCTCGCGCTCTCGATGGTGCCGACGGTGCTCGGCGCATGGGTCGGCGTCGCGACGGGCTTCTCGCTGTTCGCGGCCACCAGCCCGGCGATGAGCTTCATCGCATTCCTCGCGATCGCATTCGGCTTCATGTTCGCGATCGAGAAAACGAAGGACAGCGGCATGGGCGTGGTCGTCCTGCTCGGCTTTACGTTCTTCATGGGCTTGATGCTCTCGCGCCTTCTGAGCTTCATTCTCGGCTTTTCGAACGGGCCACAGCTCATCATGATGGCTTTCGGCGGCACCGGCGTGATCTTCGCCGCAATGGCGACCATCGCCACCGTCAGCAAGCGTGATTTCTCGGGCCTCGGCAAGTTCCTGTTCATGGGCGTGATCGTCATTCTGCTCGCCGCGTTCGCGAACATCTTCCTGCAGTTGCCGGCCCTGATGATGACGATCTCCGTACTGGCCATCGTGATCTTCTCGGCATACATGCTGTTCGACGTTCAGCGCGTGGTGAACGGCGGCGAGACGAACTACATCAGCGCGACGCTCGCTATCTACCTCGACCTGTACAACGTGTTCACGAACCTGTTGGCGCTGCTCGGCATCTTCGGCGGCAACCGCAACTGATCGGCGGTTTCGAACCGTAGCAACGAAAAACCGGCCTGCGGGCCGGTTTTTTTGTGTCTGAAGCCTCAGCGGCCCGCTCAGTCGCGCTCGAATAACGCGATTGACTCGACGTGCGACGTGTGCGGAAACATGTTCACCACGCCGGCGCCCTTCATCCGGTAACCCGCTTCGTGAACGAGCAGGCCGGCGTCGCGAGCGAGTGTGGCCGGGTTGCACGACACATAGACGATGCGTTCCGGCAACGGGCCGTCGCCGGACTGAGCGATGTCCGCGAGCGCCTTCGAAACGGCGAGCGCGCCTTCGCGCGGCGGATCGATGAGGAATTTGTCGAAGCGGCCGAGCGCGCGCAGATCGTCCGCGGTGACTTCGAACAGATTGCGGCACGCGAACGACGTGTGCCCGTCGACGCCGTTCGCCTTCGCGTTTTCCAGCGCGCGCGCTGTCAGCGCCTCGCTGCCTTCGATTCCGACGACTTCGCGCGACACGCGTGCGAGCGGCAGCGTGAAGTTGCCGATGCCACAGAACAGATCCAGCACGCGATCCGACTTTCTCGCCGCGAGCAGACTGAGCGCCCGGCTCACCAGCACGCGATTGATCTGGTGATTCACCTGCGTGAAATCGGTCGGCTTGAACGGCATGCGGATATTGAATTCCGGCAGCGTGTAAGCCAGTTCGCGATCGAGCGGATAGAACGGATAGACGGTGTCCGGCCCCTTCGGCTGGAGCCACCATTGAACGTCGTGTTCGTCGGCGAAGACGCGCAACAGCGCTTCGTCGGCTTCGGTCAGCGGCTCCAGGATGCGCAGCACGAGCGCCGTCACGTCCGAGCCGACCGCGAGTTCGATCTGCGGCATGCGGTCACGGATCGACAAGCCCGCCACCAGATGACGCAGCGGCACGAGCATCGCGGAAACGTGCGGCGGCAGCACTTCGCAACTCGTCATATCGGCGACATAGCTGCTCTTGCGCTCGTGAAAGCCGACCAGCACGCCGCCCTTCTTCTCGACGTGCCGCACGGTCAGGCGCGCGCGATAACGATAGCCCCACGACGGCCCGTGAATTGGGCGGAACATGGTTTCCGCACGCAGTTTCGACAGATGTTGAAGGTTGTCTTCGAGCACACGCTGCTTCACGGCGATCTGCGCGCGCACGTCGAGATGCTGCATCGAGCAGCCGCCGCAGGTGCCGAAAAACTGGCACTTCGGCTTCGCGCGGATCACGCTCTCGCGCAGCACGCTCACCACCTGCGCCTGCTCGAAGCTCGGCTTCCTGCGATAGCTCGAATAGCTCACTCGTTCGCCGGGCAGCGCACCTTCGACGAAGATGACCTTGCCCGGCTCGCCGTTCTCGTTGACCGTGCGGCCGACGCCGCGCGCTTCCATGTCGAGCGACTCGATTTCGAGTTCAGGCGCGACGAAGTCGGGATCGGGGGTAACGAACTTCGCCGGCGCGGCGCGGCGGCGATTCTGGGATTTTCGAGCGGCTTCAGACACCTGCGTACTTCCTGGCTAACGAATGGGCAAAGGCGAGATTGTAGACGAACGTCACCACGCCGCCGTGGCTACTTCCCGAATGCCGCGAGATATTCGCCCCAATGCGGCGACGATTCCTGCGCGAGCGCGTTCTTCACGAAGTTGATTTCATCGGTGTATTCGTCGGGCGTGAAGCCGCCGCGCATCATCTGAAAACGACAGTACATCAGATACGTGTTGACGACATCGGTCTCGCAATAGTTGCGGATTTCGTCGATCTGGCCGTCGCAATACGCGTCCCAGACCTTGCCGCCGTCCATGCCGAGCTTGCCGGGAAAGCCGCACAGCTTTGCGAGCGCATCGAGCGGCGCGTTAGCGCGCGCCTGATACATCGCGAGCACGTCCATCAGGTCGATGTGCCGCATGTGATAGCGGCTGATGTAGTTGTTGAACTTGAATTCGCGGTCGTCCTGACCGAGATCCCAGTAGCGCGGCGCCGCAATGCCGTGCACCAGCGCGCGGTAGTGGAGCACGGGCAGATCGAAGCCGCCGCCGTTCCATGACACGAGTTGCGGCGTGTACTTCTCGATCACGCGATAGAACGACTGGATCAGCGCGGCCTCGCCGTCGGCGGTGGTGCCGAGCGAGCGCACGCGAAAGCCGCTGTTGTCGCGAAACACGCAGGAAATCGCCGCGACGCGCTGCAGATGATGCGGCAGAAAGTCGTTGCCGACGCGCTCGCGCCGCGCTTCGAACGCATGTTCGGCCACCTCGCGGTCGGAAAGATCGTCGGGCAAATCTTCGAGACGGCGAATGCCGTCGACATCGGGGATCGTTTCGATGTCGAAAACGAGAATCGGAGTCATTGAATCCTGGAGCGCGACGCCCTGCCGGGCGTCGCCAAAGCGTTAAAGCACGGCGTCCTTGCGAACACCGTTGGATGCAAAAAAGCGCTTGAGCCGCACGAGCGCCTCTTGCTGGATCTGGCGCACACGCTCGCGCGTGAGGCCCATTTCGTCGGCGAGCTCTTCGAGCGTCGCAGGCTCGATGTGGTTCAAGCCGAAGCGCCGCTCGATCACATGCCGATGTTTGTCGGACAGGCGCGACAGCCACAGGCGCGTCAGCGATTCGAGCTCGCGATGCTGCACTTCCGCGTCCGGCGACTGGCTCTGGTCGTCGGAGAGAAGGTCGAGCAGGCTGCTGCCCGGGTCGAGGTCGAGCGGCGCGTCGAGCGAAGCCGTGTGCTCGTTGAGCGCGAGGATATCGGTGACTTCCTCCGGCGTCTTGCCAGTGAGATACGCGATATCGTCGATGCTCGCGTCGCGCCGTTCGGGCGCAACGCTGTCGTTCGAATTGGCGGAATTTTTTTCCAGATGGCGCTTCGCGCGCAGCACCTGATTGAGTTCGCGGATCACGTGCACTGGCAGCCGCACCGTGCGCGCCTGATTCATGATCGCGCGCTCGATGCTCTGCCGGATCCACCAGGTGGCGTAGGTCGAAAACCGGAAGCCGCGCGTCGGATCGAATTTCTCGATGGCGTGCATGAGGCCCAGGTTGCCTTCCTCGATCAGATCGAGCAACGGCACGCCGCGGTTGAGATAACCCTTCGCGATGCTGACGACGAGCCGCAGATTACGCTCGATCATCACCTGCCGCGCCTCGAATTCTCCCGCCTTCGCCAGCCGTGAGTAACGCTGCTCTTCCTCGACGGTGAGCAGCGGCTTCACGCTGATTCGATTCAGGTAGTGCTGAATAGTGTCGGCCGTGAGTTCGGCCTGCAGAAGCGAGCGGAAATCGTCGGCGTCCGGTGCGGAATCGTTTGCGCCTTCACCCGGCTCGTCGCTGCTCTTCCCGCGACTGCCGCCTTCTTCCTCGGAGTCGACATCGACATCGACGTTATCGATGTCGTCATCATGAGTCGAAGCACCGTCCTCCACCGACACTTGCAAAGGTCGGCTGATCGTCTCAGTCTCGGCTTGCGGCAGGCGGCGCTTCGTTTTTGGCATGATGGTTTCGCTTTATTGCGGCGGCAAATACTTCAGTGGGTCAACAGGTTTTCCCTGCCGGCGAACTTCGAAATGCAACATCACGCGGTCCGAATCGCTGTTCCCCATCTCAGCGATCTTCTGCCCTTTAGTTACCGCGTCCCCTTCTTTTACCATCAAAGCGCGATTATGTGCGTACGCGGTGAGAAAAGTCGCGTCATGTTTGATGATAATGAGATTGCCATAGCCGCGCAGCCCATTTCCGGAGTAAACCACTCGGCCGTCCGCCGATGCGTTGACCGTATCTCCCACCGCACCGCCAATATTCAAACCCTTGTTCTTCGCGTCATCGAACGTGCCGAGAATCGGTCCTCGCGCAGGCCAGATAAACGCCGGCTGGCCCGTGGGCGCCGTCGCGTTCGCATCCGCGCCGGGCACGCCGGGCGCCGCTGCCGCGCCCGTCGCCGCACCGGGAGCGCCAGGCGTGGCGCCCATGCCCGAATTCGCACCGTAGTACGGCGGCTGCGCGGTCGCGCCCGGCTGCGGCGTCGCGTACCCGTTCGCGCCGTTGAGCGGCTGCGTCTGCACGCCGCCGCCTACGATCGGCGCGGTGGCCACGCCGGGCGTCGCCGCCGCGACATTCGCACCCGGAGGCGCCACGCGCATCAGCTGGCCGACTTCAATCTGATTCGGGTTGGTCAGGTTATTCCACGTCGCGATGTCGTGATAATTCTGACCGTTTTCCAGTGCGATCCGATATAGGGTGTCGCCCGGTTTCACACGGTAATAGCCCGGCGGCGGCGGACCGTTGTCCGGGGTCTGGGCCGCCGTCGTGCTGATGGGCGCGCCCGTTCTGTCGACGACCGGCGCCATGTCCATGCGCGTAGAACACGCCGCCAACGCGGACAACGCCAGCACACACACGCCGCGCTGCGCCGCGCTCAGGCGTTGGCCTGCACTTCCCTCTTGCAAAGCACGCAGGATACTCATCGGGTCAAATCACTCCGGATTTTAAGGGTACAAAAAAGACGCGATCGAGCTGCGCTTCCCGCCATTGCGTCGCCGACACGCGCGTGACGAGCGTCAGCACCTGCGATTGCGCGGCCTGCGATCCGACCGGCGCGACAAGCTTGCCGCCCACGGCCAGTTGATCGAGCAGAGCCTGCGGCACGTCGAGGCCCGCGCAGGCGATCACGATGGCGTCGAAGGGCGCGGCGGCGGGCAAGCCCAGGCGGCCGTCGCCGTAATGCAGCCTGATGTTCGGCACGCGCAGCGGCCGAAGGTTGAGCTTCGCGCGCTCCGACAACGGGCGCACGCGCTCGATCGAATAAACCTCAGCGGCTACCTGCGACAGCACCGCCGCCTGATAGCCGCAACCGGTGCCGATCTCCAGCACCTTGTTCAATGCGCGCCCCGTCGCGACCAGTTCGATCATGCGCGCCACGACGGACGGCTTCGAGATGGTCTGGTGATGGCCGATCGGCAGCGCGGCATCTTCGTAAGCCTGCGCCGCAAGCCCCGGATCGACGAACATGTGGCGCGGCACCACCGACATGGCGTTGAGCACGCGCGGATCGGTCACGCCGTTCGATCGCAGCCGTTCGACCATGCGCTCGCGCACCCGTTCCGATGTGAGCGTCTGCGTGCTCGCCAGCGCGACATTGGGCGCGCCCTTTTTCGGCGCGGTCGCGGCGGCGCTCAGGTCACGCTCGGCGGGACGCGCCGCCGGACGCAATGCGTTCGCGCGCGGTGCGTGAGATACATGATGCGTCGTCGCGCCCTTGCTTGCGGACGGAACCGGTTTCGCTGCGCCAATTGCGGGCTTCGCGGCAGAGCGCACCGGAAAAACGGAGGTGGCCGGTTTCGCGGACGCAGCTGCGGTCGCGGGATTCTTCATCGGCGCGTTCGCCGCGCGCGTTGCCCCCGGCTTCGCCGGTTGCGCGGGCGCCGGCTTGGGTGCCGAAGCGGCGGCTTGCCTGGCGCGAGAATCCTGCGGACGGTTCGCGGGCTTGCGCGGCTCGCGAACCAGATCCGCAAGCGCCAGCGGAAAGCGCTTGGCGCGCTCGTCGCTCATGTGCGACCGCTCCCGGCTCGCGCCCATTCGCGCGTTTCGGTCATGAGCTTCGTATGCGTCAGATCGAGTTGCAGCGGCGTGATCGAGACCAGGCCGTTCGCGACGGCGTGGAAATCTGTGCCTTCGCTCGCGTCGAGTGCGTCGCCCGATGGGCCGATCCAGTAGATCGGGTTGCCGCGCGGATCGCTCTGGCGAATCACCGGCTGCGACGGATGACGCTTGCCGAGACGCGTCACGGTCCACGGGCCGAGCTGATCGTACGGCAGGCTCGGGATATTCACGTTCAGCAACGGATGGCCCGGCATCGGATGCTCGAGAAAATGCGCGACGATCTCGGCAGCAACGCGCGCCGCGTCTTCGAGATGAAGCCAGTCGCGGCCGACGAGCGAAAACGCGATCGCCGGAATGCCGAACATAAAGCCTTCGGTCGCGGCCGCGACCGTGCCCGAGTACAGCGTGTCCTCGCCGACGTTCTGCCCGTTGTTGATGCCCGACACCACGAGATCAGGCCGATGTTCGAGCATGCCGGTGAGCGCAATGTGCACGGAATCGGTCGGCGTGCCGTTCACGAAGTTGAAACCGTTCGGCGCCTGATGCACGCTCAGGGGCCGCGACAGCGTAAGTGAGTTGGACGAGCCGCTGCAGTTTTGCTCGGGCGCCATCACCGTCACTTCGCCGAGCGGCTGCAGGACCTCGTGCAGCACATTGATGCCGCGCGCCAGATAACCGTCGTCGTTGCTGAGTAGGATTCGCATCCGACGATTGTAACCGAGGAAAGTGGCGCGACGACGACTCACAGGCTCGCTCCCGACGTCGTCCCTGCCCTACACTGAGCCGGTTTCAACGCTTTGCACGAGACCCCGCCAAGGAGACGATATGCGCGCCGTACGATGCAACGAACACGGATTACCCGACACCCTTTCGATCGAGACGCTACCCGACCTGCATCCGGAAGCAGGCGAAGTCGTCATCGACGTGAAAGCGGCGAGTGTGAACTTCCCCGACGTGCTCATCATCCAGAACAAATATCAGTTCAAGCCGCCTCTGCCGTTCACGCCCGGTGCGGAGTTCGCGGGCATCGTGCGCGAAGTGGGCGCCGGCGTCACGCGCCTGTCGCCCGGCATGCGCGTGGCCGCCTACACCGCGCAGGGCGCGTTCGCCGAACAGGCGCGCGCGAAGGAAGCGGATTGCATCGCCTTGCCCGCTGATGTCGATCTCGCCGACGCCGCCGCTTTCACGCTCGCTTACGGCACCTCGTATCACGCGCTCGTCGATCGCGGCCAGCTCAAGGCCGGCGACACGCTGCTCGTGCTGGGAGCGGCGGGCGGCGTCGGCATTGCGGCGATTCAGATCGGCAAGATTGTCGGCGCGCGCGTGATCGCTGCGGCGTCGAGCGCGGAGAAGCTCGCGTTCTGCCGCGAGCATGGCGCGGACGACGTCGTCGATTACGCGAAAGAGGATCTGCGCGAGCGCATCAAGGCGCTCTCCGGCGGCAACGGGCCGGATGTCATCTTCGATCCTGTGGGCGGCGTGTATGCGGAGCCCGCGTTTCGAAGCATCGGCTGGCGCGGGCGGTATCTGGTTGTCGGCTTCGCGAATGGCGAGATTCCGAAGTTGCCGCTCAATCTCGCGCTGCTGAAAGGCGCGAGTATCGTGGGCGTGTTCTGGGGCGGTCACATGCAGCGCGAGCACGCGCTCGCCGATCAGGAATTCGCGACGATGGTCGATTGGATCAAGACAGGCAAGCTACGCCCGGTCGTCACGAAGCGCTACTCACTCGACGACACGCCACGCGCCCTCGACGACATGATGAACCGGCGCGTGACGGGCAAGATCGTGATCGAGCCGTAACGCGCCTAGACGCGGCGCGATCGCGCGCCGGGCAGCAGGCCGACGCGGGTCGCCGGGGGTTTCTGGGCATCGCTGAAATCGGCCGCCGAATAGTGGTGCATCGCGCGCGCATGCTTGCCGTGCAGTCTCAGGAACGCGGACATCACACGCCGCACGGTAAGCAGGCGTTGCCACAACCGCTCGCGAAGGCCGCCGAAGGGCAGAAAGGAAGGCGCCAGCACGACCGCGCCCGGCCCCCAGCCGGGACGCCACGAGCGCGCGAGCCCCTGGCGCATGAAAAGCGAAAGCGTGGGCACGCCGATGCACGACGCGAGATGGCCAAGACCCGAATCATTGCCGATGAACCACGACGACTCGGCGATCCATGCCGCAACCTCGCTCAACTGCGGCAGCGCGTTGACTTCGCATCCTTCGTCGGCGATTTCGCCCCGGGCATCCATCTCCGACGGTGCGACGAGAAAGCTCGGCTGGAATTTGCGGCGCACGAGCACACGCGACAGCGCAATGAACTTCTCGCGGCGCCACATCTTTTCGGGATGGCTACCGGTCGGGTGGATGACGACACGATTGGAGAAGCGCCCTCGCATGACGCCAGCCGGCACGACGAGGCCATTCGAGCGCGTCACATCGGCGAGTCCCAGCACGTTCGTCGCGATATCGACGATGCGGTCCAACATGTGCTTCGAGCCGCCGTATTCCGGCAGCGTGGCGAGACAGATCGTCTTGCCCGAACGGCTCAGCGCCGATGCATAGTCGGTCGGCCGAAGCTCGATCACCGTGTCGAACACGCCCTGCCAGGCGTCGCGCCGCCCGACGGTCACTTGCGGAAACCATTCTGCGAGCTGCTCCGCGACCCAGCCGAACACGACGGGCCGATATCCGTTGCGGATGAGATTATCGACGAGGACGAGCCCGATGAGGCTGTCACCGATCGGCGATGGCAATACCACCGCAATCGAACTGTCAGTTCGCAGTTTCATTCTTGTTCTCGCGGGATCGCGCGGATGAGCGCCGCGCTGATACCGCGCAACGGCGCCCGACTACGGAGTGTCGCCCGGCTTGCGTTACGACTTGATGTGCGCTGGCGCTTATTCACCCGGAATCATGGCGAATCTCTTGCGACCCGCCGTACGACGCCTGGTCAGCGGAGCATCATAGCGAGATCGGCAGTGTCCTGCCATAACGGAACGCCTGAACACGGTCCGCCGCGTGTTACCGCGTATTCACGATCGAACGCGTCACGGCGCTTCAGAGCTTCTCGGTCTCGCCGCTCTTCGGCTGCCACTTCATGAGCCGTCGCTCGACGAGCGCGACGAGGCCGTCGAGCACGAGCGCGAACGCGGTCAGCACGAGTATTCCGGCGAACACCGTATTGATGTCGAACGTGCCTTCGGCCTGAAGGATCAGATAGCCGACGCCGCGCGCCGAGCCGAGATACTCACCCACGACCGAGCCGACGAAGGCGAGCCCCACCGACGTATGCAGGCTCGAAAACACCCAGCTAGTCGCACTCGGCAAATAGACATACCGCAACAGTTGCTTGCGATTCGCGCCGAGCATGCGCGCATTGGCGAGCACGACCGGGCTGACTTCCTTCACGCCCTGATAAACGTTGAAGAATACGATGAAAAACACGAGCGTCACGCCGAGCGCGACCTTCGACCAGATGCCCAGTCCGAACCACACCGCGAAGATCGGCGCGAGAATCACGCGCGGCATCGAGTTGGCGGCCTTGATGTAGGGATCGAGAAGCGCGCTCGTCGTGGGCGCGAGCGCGAGCCACAGACCCACGCCCAGCCCGAATACGGTGCCGATCACGAACGCAAGCACCGTCTCGATCAGCGTCACCCACAAGTGGATGTAGATTTCGCCGCCCGTGAACCATTCCCATATGCGCACGAGCACCTTCTGCGGCTCGCCGAAGAAGAATGCGGCCTTGTTGGCGTCGTCGAAATAGAAAGGCGGCAGGAGCGTCGGGCTCGTCAGCGCGTACCACAGCACGAAGCACGCGAGCAGCAACAGCCATTGCCACACGATGAGATTTGCTCGATTCGGGCGCAGCTTGTTCCACATGATCGTATTGTCTTATTCGGCGGCCGGCTTCAGCTGCTGCTGATAGCCCTTCAACACTTCCTCGCGCAGCACGCCCCAGATTTGCGCATGCAGTTCGACGAAGCGAGGATGCGAGCGGATCTCGGCGACATCGCGCGGGCGCGGCAGGTCGATCGCGAATTCGCCGATCGGATGCGTGCCCGGCCCTGCCGCCAGCACGACGACGCGGTCGGACATCGAAATCGCCTCGTCGAGATCGTGCGTGATGAAGAGCACGGCCTTGCGCTTTGCGGCCCACAGGTCGAGCAGTTCGTTTTCCATCAACTGACGTGTTTGAATGTCCAGTGCGGAGAACGGCTCGTCCATCAGGATGATGTCGGGATCGAGGATGAGCGTCTGCGCCATCGCGACGCGCTTTCTCATGCCGCCCGAAAGCTGGTGCGGATAGCGATCGCCGAAGCCGCCAAGACCCACACGCTTGAGCCACGCCTCGCCGCGCGCGTCGGCCTCGGCTTTCGTCACGCCCCGGAACACGAGGCCGGCTGTCACGTTGTCGAGCGCCGAGCGCCAGGGCATCAGGGCATCGGCCTGAAACATATAGCCCGCGCGCCGGTTGATGCCCGCAAGCGTCTCGCCGAACACGCTCACCGTGCCCGACGAAGGCTCGAGCAGCCCCGCCGACACGTTGAGCAGCGTGGACTTGCCGCAGCCGGTCGGCCCGACGACGGACACGAACTCACCCGGCGCGATCGCAAGACTCGTATTGCGGACGGCCGTATACCGATCCTTGCGATTCTCGCGCGACGAGAACGTGCAGGTGACATCCTCCAGCGCGAGCGCGTGTTTAGAAGTCGACGACATCGGTCAGACCTTGACGGTGGCGAGCGCCTTCTTGACGAAGTCGTTGGTCCAGGTCTTCGACAAGTCGATCGGCCTGCCCTTCACCGTTTCGTCGAAGGCTTGCAGCGTCTTGAGCGATGTCGCGGGACCGTCCGCGGGCATCAGGCCGTCCGGGGACAGCGCCTCCTTCACGTGTTGCCACGCGTCGAGATAGAGCGCGCGATCGCCGAGCAGATAGCTTTCCGGCACGGTCGAAATCAGATCCTTGCCCGATGCCGTTTGCAGCCATTTCAGCGCGCGCACCATCGCGTTCGTGAGCGCCTGCGTCGTGTTCGGATTCTTTGTGATGAAACTCTGCGATGCATACAGGCATCCGGCCGGCATGTTGCCGCCGAACACTTTCACGGTATCGGCGAGCGTGCGCGTGTCGGAGACGATGCGGATATCGCCCGCGCGATCGAGCTTGGTCATCACCGGATCGAGGTTGGCGATGGCATCGATCTGCCCGGACTGCAGCGCGGCGATCGCGCCCGCCCCCGCGCCCACGCCGATGAACGACACATCGGTCGCCTTCAGTCCGGCCTGCGCGAGCACGAAGCTCGCCATGATCGACGTCGACGAGCCCGGCGCCGTCACGCCGATCTTCTTGCCCTTCAGATCCGCGACCGATTTGTAGTTCGGCATCGCCTTCTTCGACACCGCAAGCACGATCTGTGGCGCGCGTCCCTGCAACACGAACTCACGGAAGTACTGATTCTTCGCCTGCAGCAAGAGCGTGTGCTCGAACGCGCCGGACACCACGTCCGCGCTGCCGCCGACCGCCGCCTGCAGCGCCTTCGCACCGCCCGCGAAATCGGCGATTTCGACGTCGAGCCCTTCGTCCTTGAAGTAGTTGCGGCGCTCCGCGATCGTGAGCGGCAGATAGTAGAAGAGATTCTTGCCGCCGACCGCGACCGATACCTTGGCCTGCTCCGGCTTTGCCTGGGCAAACGCGAGCGGCATGGCCGTCCACGCCCCACCCGCGAGCGCGGCGCCGCTCGCGATGAACGTTCTGCGTTTCATCGTTTTTTGTCTCCTGGTTTTATCGTTGTCAGCGCTGTTACGGCCGTTGTCTTCTGATCGAAGCTCAGATCACCTTGGCCGCCCGCAGCCGCGCAATATCGTCGGCATCATACCCGAGCGTTTGAAGTACTTCATCCGTGTGTTCACCGAGTTGCGGACCGAGCCAGCGCGTTTCACCCGGTGTCTCCGAGAGCTTCGGCGTCACGTTCGGCAGCGTGATGTCCTTGCCGTCCTGCCACGGAAAGCGTTGCAGCATCTGGCGCGCGATGTATTGCGGATCGGTGAACATGTCGGCGACGCTGTAGATGCGCCCGGCCGGCACGTCGGCGGCGTTGAGCACGGCGAGCGCCTCGTCGATGCTGCGCGTCGCGAGCCACGCGCCGATGGCGTCGTCGATTTCCTGCGTGCGCGGCACGCGGCCGTCGTTCGATGCGAGCGCGGGATCGTCCGCGAGGTCCGCGCGATCGATCGCGTTCATGAGGCGCTTGAAGATCGGATCGCTATTGCCACCAATCACGATGCTGCCGTCGCGGCACGGATAGGTGTTCGACGGCACGATGCCGGGCAGCGACGCGCCGGTGCGCTCGCGCACCAGTCCGTACACGCCGTACTCGGGGACCACGCTCTCCATCATGTTGAAGACGGCTTCGTACAGCGCGACATCGACGACCTGCCCCTTGCCGCCGTTCACCTGCCGATGATGCAGCGCCATCAGCGCACCGATCACGCCATGGAGCGCTGCGATCGAATCGCCGATGGAAATGCCGATGCGCGGCGGCGGCAGCTCCGGATAGCCAGTGATATGCCGCAATCCGCCCATCGATTCGGCTATCGCGCCGAAGCCCGGCCGGTCGCGGTACGGGCCGGTCTGGCCATATCCGGAAAGCCGCACCATCACGAGACCCGGATTCTCGGCGGACAGCACGTCATAGCCGAGCCCGAGCTTTTCGAGCAAACCGGGCCGGAAGTTCTCGACGACGATATCGGCTTCCTTCGCGAGCCGCCGCACGATCTCCTTGCCTTCCTCGGCCTTGAGATTGACCGTCACCGATTTCTTGTTGCGAGCCTGCACCGCCCACCAGAGCGAGGTCCCGCCCACTTCGGGATAGAGCTTGCGCCACTTGCGCAGCGGGTCGCCGCCGTTCGGGTCTTCAATCTTGATGACGTCGGCGCCGAATTCGCCCATGAAGCGCGCGGCGAACGGACCGGCGATGAGCGTACCCAGTTCCAGCACCTTGACGCCCGCGAGTGGTCCCGTCGTTGCGCTCATGGTTGCGTCTCCTTTTTTTGCTAGTTCTTTTACAGCGGAATGTCGAGCGGCTTGAAACGTGGCGTGCCGTCGGCGAGCGTCTCGTTGAACATCTGCGCCGGACGCACCCACAAGCCGCGTTCGTGCGGCCACAGATGTTCGTAGACGATCATGGCTTCCTCGGTCTCCGAGTGCCGCGCGACGCCGATCACGCGATAAAGACCGCCCTTGTAGTGACGGTGGGTCGCAAGCGCGAGAGCTTCGGTTTCTGTCATCGGTAGTGTCCTGCTGATGGTCGTGTTCAGACCGAGCGGCGATCGAGCATCGCGCGCGCGATCGTCCCTGCATCGACATATTCGAGCTCGCCGCCGACGGGCACGCCGCGCGCGAGCCGCGTCACCTTCAGCCCTTTCGACTTGAGCGTCTGCGCGAGATAGTGCGCGGTCGCCTCGCCTTCGTTCGTGAAGTTGGTGGCGAGCACCACTTCCTGCACCACGCCGTCGAGCGCGCGATTGATCAGGCGCTCGAAATGGATTTCCTTCGGCCCGATGCCGTCGAGCGGACTGAGCCGCCCCATCAGCACGAAATAGAGCCCGCGATACGTGAGCGTCTGCTCGAGCATGATCTGATCAGCGGGCGTTTCGACGACGCACAGCAAGGCCGGGTCGCGTTCCTCGTCGCCGCAGACTTCGCAGATTTCAGCTTCGGTGAAGGTGTTGCACTTCTCACAGTGCCTGAGATGCTCGGTCGCGAACAGGAGCGAAGCGCCGAGCTTCTCGGCGCCCGCGCGGTCGTGCTGCATCAGGTGATACGCCATGCGCTGCGCCGACTTCGGTCCGACGCCGGGTAGCGCGCGCAGCGCCTCGACGAGCGCCGACAGGGCGGAAGGTTGTTTCATGTGTCCTCATGACGCGCCGAATTCGCTTCGGCGCGCGCGGTTAGAACGGCAGCTTGAAACCCGTCGGCATCGGCATGCCGGCCGTCATGCCGCTCATTTTCTCCTGCGTGGTGGCCTCGGCCTTGCGCACGGCGTCGTTGAACGCGGCGGCGACGAGGTCTTCCAGCATGTCCTTGTCGTCGGCGAGCAGGCTCGGGTCGATCTGCACGCGACGCACGTCGTTCTTGCAGGTCATCGTCACTTTCACGAGACCGGCGCCGGACTGGCCCTCGACCTCGATCTGCGCGAGCTGGTCCTGCATCTTCTTCATGTTTTCCTGCATCTGCTGAGCCTGTTTCATCAGCCCGGCGAGTTGGTTCTTCATCATGGTTCGGCTCCTTACTGGAAAACGTGTGACGAAAGCGCGCGCGATACGCGCTCGGAATTCAGTGCTTGCGCGCAGCGTCGAAAAAAACGCCGCGCGCTTCGATTCATGACGGATTCGCGCCCGATGCGGAGATCGGCTTGATCGAACCCTGCACGATGCTCGCGCCGAAATCGCGGATCAGCGATTGCACGAACGGGTCCTGCTTGATCTCCTGCTCGGCTTCCTGCTGGCGTCGCGCCCGGTCGGCGGCATCGAGCGCGGCGGCGGTGCGGCGCACGGGCGCGACATTGACGCTGACTTCGATTGCGCGGCCGAGCTTTTCGGCAAGGGCGGTCTTGAGCTTCGAGACGTGCGAGGCGTCGGTGTACATCTGCACGGCGACCGCGAGCGTGACGGAATTCGCGTCGCACGCGGTCAGTTCGCTGTTGAACGCGAGTTGATAGGCGACGCCTTTAAGCGGCAGGCTGACGGCGAGCGCGGCCCATTCGATCGACACGCCGAGTGCATCGAGCGGAACTGCGGGCGGCAGCGGCGTCGTATCGATGACGGGCGCAGGCTTCGCGGCCGGCTCGGCGCCGAAGCGCATGTCGTCCGGACCGCTCTCGAACGCGGGCACGAAGCCGTCGTCCGGCGGCATGAAGTATTCGTCTTCCGATCCCGCCGGCGGATAGTCGTCGGGCGGCATATCCTCCCACGGCGGGACGACGCCGGACTTGCCGGCCGCAGGTTTGGACTCAGGCGCGGCGGGCGCTGGCGGTGCGCGACGGGGCGCGGGCACCTGAACTTGCGCAGCGGGTTTCGCGACAGCTTTGGGCGCTGCCGGAGCCGCCGCTTGCGCAGCCGGTGCGCCGCGTGCACCCCGATCGGAGGAAAGACGCATGCCGGCGCTGCGCAGCACTTCGAGCGCCGCACTCGCACCGCCCGCCGCGCGCGACGCCGCGACATCGCGCTCGGATGCGGGCACGGTTGCAGGCGCGGCTTCCTCGACGGCCTGCCGTGCGGCGCTGGGCACCGGTGCAGGTTTCGCCGTGACCGGCTCAGTTGACTCGATAACCGGCGCAGGTTTCGCGCTTTCGACCGGCTGCGTCTCTTTCGCCTTTACGATGACGGTTTCGGCCGGAGGCGTCGGCGCCTTCGCTACGGGCGCGGGTGCGATCGCCCGCTCGGCCATCGCGCCCGCGAGCGACGCGCTGCGCGCGGGCTTCGCGCCCGAGGGCGCGCTCACGGCGACGCCGCCGCCCGGTCCGCCCGCCGGCTCGAAGGCGAGCATGCGCAGCAGCGTCATCGTGAAGCCGGCGTATTCGTCGGGCGCGAGACCCAACTCGCCGCGTCCGACCGTTGCAATCTGATAGAAAAGCTGAATCTGCTCAGCGGAAAGAATCTCGGCGAAGCGGCGAATATCCGCGGCTTCCGGCCATTCATCCAGCACCGACGACGGCGCGAACTGCGCCCACGCGATGCGATGCAAGAGACTCGCGAGATCCTGCAGCGCGGTCGAGAAAGACAGGCTGCGCAGCGCCATTTCGTCGGCGATCGCGAGCACGCCGGCGCCATCGCCAGCGGCGAGCGCGTCGATGAGCCGGATCAGATAGCTTTGATCGAGCGCGCCGAGCATGCCGCGCACGGCTTCCTCGGTGACCTGGTTGGCCGAATAGGCGATGGCCTGATCGGTGAGCGACAGCGCATCGCGCATGCTGCCGTCCGCCGCGCGCGACAGCAGACGCAGCGCCTGCGATTCGAACGCGATGCTCTCCTGCTGAAGAATGTTCTCCAGATGCGACACGATATGACCCGCCGGCATCTGCTTCAGATTGAACTGCAGGCAGCGCGAGAGCACGGTGACCGGAATCTTCTGCGGATCGGTCGTCGCGAGGATGAACTTCACATGCGGCGGCGGCTCCTCCAGCGTCTTCAACATCGCGTTGAAGGCGTGGTTCGTGAGCATGTGCACTTCGTCGATCATATAGACCTTGAAGCGCGCGTCGACGGGTGCGTACACCGCGCGTTCGAGCAGCGCGGCCATTTCGTCGACACCGCGATTGCTCGCCGCATCCATTTCGACGTAATCGACGAAGCGGCCTTCATCGATTTCCCGGCACGCGCGACACACGCCGCACGGCTTCGAGGTCACGCCGGTTTCACAGTTGAGCGCCTTCGCGAAGATGCGCGAGAGCGTCGTCTTGCCGACGCCGCGCGTGCCCGTGAAGAGATAGGCGTGATGCAGGCGGCCGCCGTCGAGCGCGTGCGTGAGCGCACGGACGACGTGCTCCTGGCCGACGAGCGACTCGAACGATTTCGGCCGCCATTTGCGTGCGAGAACTTGATAGGTCATGCGCGAAATTGTATCAGCAACGACCTTGCGCAAACGCCGCTCCAAAAGGCTGCCGAGGCGCGCGGAGGAAGGTGCGTACCCGCGAAAATACAACTCGCGACGACGCGCGACACAAAGAACGAATCAGGGAAAACGAGAGAGGAACGACAGAAGAAAGCGGAAGGTGACGAGCCCGACCCTCGGCACTGGTGGAAAGCGGCTGTGGCTGCTTCGTTCCCGACCTGACCAGGTTGACCGCGCCACCATGCGAGGAGGCCCGTCACGTCGAATCATAACACGGGGCCGGGCGCGCCCGGAAGCCACGCGTGAAATGCGCGGACCTTTGTGACGCCCTCTTGCGCTTCGTGTCGTCGCCCTCAGATGCGGCCTATCGGCTCCCGGCAACGGATAGCAAAGTAGGCTAAGATGACATTTGAATAACCCGGATGTGGTGCATTTTGCCCTTCGACGGATCATTCGCCGCCGTTCGCGAGCCGTTCTGGCGCACGGCGTGCGGGCCGAATACTGCCCGTTGGCGACGAAAATTTTTTTCAGTTTTGGTGTATCGTGGCGAGCATTCAAACGCGGGCCTCGAAACAATAGAGGTATTCAGACAATGAGCGAATCAATCAAGCACATCAGCGACGCTTCTTTCGAACAGGATGTCGTCAAGTCGGATAAACCGGTCCTGCTCGACTTTTGGGCGGAGTGGTGCGGTCCGTGCAAAATGATTGCCCCGATCCTCGATGAAGTCGCGAAGGATTATGGCGATCGCCTGCAAATCGCGAAGATCAACGTGGACGAGCATCAGTCGACGCCGGTGAAGTTCGGCGTTCGCGGCATCCCCACGCTGATCCTTTTCAAAAACGGCGCGGTCGCCGCGCAGAAAGTCGGCGCATTGTCCAAGTCGCAATTGACCGCGTTCCTCGACAGCAACCTGTAACGGCATCATCGGCGGGCGTCGGCATCCCAGACGCCTGCCTCTGGCATTCGTATCGCCGCATCGGCACAACCGAGCAGCGCGACCGGAATGCAGCCGATGTTGTCACGCGACAACATCGGCCGACAAGCCCCGCCCAAAGCCCACCCGAGGCCTGCGTGGCGTATGCTATGCTAGAATCACAAGAGTTCAAGAAGTATTAAGTCTCGAGCGGTTCCGCTCACCTCTTCTCCCAAATCTTTCTGTCGCACCTCTCTCCCCGGCGGGAAATCCGTATGCATTTATCCGAGCTCAAGTCTCAGCACGTGTCTGCACTGATCGAGATGGCCAATGGCCTCGAGATCGAAAATGCGAACCGCCTGCGCAAGCAGGAACTCATGTTCGCGATTCTTAAAAAGCGCGCCAAGGCCGGCGACACGATATTCGGCGACGGCACGCTCGAAGTGCTGCCCGATGGCTTCGGCTTTCTGCGCTCGCCCGAGACCTCGTATCTCGCGAGCACGGACGACATCTATATCAGCCCGTCGCAAATCCGCCGCTTCAATCTGCACACCGGCGACACGATCGAAGGCGAAGTACGCACGCCGAAAGACGGCGAGCGTTACTTCGCGCTCGTGAAGGTGGACAAAGTCAACGGGCAGCCGCCCGAGGCCTCGAAACACAAGATCATGTTCGAGAACCTCACGCCGCTGCATCCGAACAAGCCGCTGCCGCTCGAGCGCGAAATGCGCGGCGAGGAAAACGTCACGGGCCGGATCATCGACATGATTTCGCCGATCGGCAAGGGCCAGCGTGGCCTGCTCGTCGCGTCGCCGAAGTCGGGTAAAACCGTGATGCTCCAGCACATCGCGCATGCGGTGAAAGCCAATCATCCGGACGTCATTCTGTTCGTGCTGCTCATCGACGAGCGCCCGGAAGAAGTGACGGAAATGCAGCGTTCCGTGCGCGGCGAAGTCATCGCCTCGACCTTCGACGAACCCGCCGCGCGTCACGTGCAGGTGGCCGAAATGGTCATCGAAAAGGCGAAGCGTCTCGTCGAAATGAAACATGACGTCGTGATTCTTCTCGACTCCATCACGCGTCTCGCGCGCGCCTATAACACCGTCGTGCCCGCATCGGGCAAGGTGCTGACGGGTGGTGTCGACGCCAACGCGCTGCAGCGTCCGAAGCGCTTCTTCGGCGCGGCTCGAAACATCGAGGAAGGCGGCTCGCTCACGATTATCGGCACGGCGCTCATCGAAACGGGCAGCCGCATGGACGACGTGATCTACGAAGAGTTCAAGGGCACGGGCAATATGGAAGTGCACCTCGAGCGCCGTCTCGCGGAAAAGCGCGTGTATCCGTCGATCAACCTGAACAAGTCGGGCACGCGCCGCGAGGAACTGCTCATCAAGCCGGACCTGCTGCAGAAGGTCTGGGTGCTGCGCAAGTTCATCCACGACATGGATGAAGTCGAAGCAATGGAATTCCTGCTCGACAAGATCCGTCAGACGAAGAACAACGCCGAGTTCTTCGACATGATGCGTCGCGGCGGAGGCTGATCCGGCTTCGCAACTTCAGCACAGAAAGCCGCCTGTTTCGTCAGGCGGTTTTTTTGCGCCTTGCGACGGCGCCGCTCCGTACAATCCGGTCTATCGAAGCGACCTGAACGACCGATGGCCAACCTCTTCTCCCGCTGGTTCGGCGCGCAACGCCGCGAGCGCGCGCTGCGCAAGTACGCGATCGACGACGACCTCTGGCAGCGCACACTGGACGCATATCCGTGCTTCGGCCATTTGAACGGGGTCGACCTCGGACGCTTGCGCGAAACCGCGAGCCTTTTCATCGCGCAAAAGCAATTCTCGACCGCGCACGATCTCGAACTGACCGATCAGATGATCGTCTCGATCGCCGCGCAAGCCTGCCTGCCGGTGCTCAACCTCGACCTCGACCTGTATCGCGGCTGGGTCGGCGTGATTGTCTATCCGGGCGAGTTCATCATCAGAAAGACAGTCGAAGACGAAGACGGCGTCGTGCACGAGATCGAGCACGATGCGAGCGGTGAGGCGTGGGAAGGCGGTCCTGTCGTGCTCTCATGGGAGGACGCGCAGATGGTGGACGGTTCGGACGCCTACAACGTCGTGATCCACGAGTTCGCGCACAAGATCGACATGGTGACGGGCGTAGCCGACGGACATCCCCCGCTCTTTCGCCGCTGGCACGCACCGCTCGACACCACCGTCTGGTCGGATATCTTCGACAACGCCTTCGACCAGTTCTGCGCGCGCGTGGACGCGGTGCCGCCGCGGCGCTGGAGCCGTTTCGAGCGCGAATCGCTGATCGATCCTTACGCTGCAGACCATCCGTCCGAGTTTTTCGCGGTGTGCAGCGAGGCGCTTTTCGTGACGCCCCAGGCGTTCGAAGCCGAGTATCCCGAGCTTTATCGGCTGCTCGCGCGCTACTACCGGCAGGACCCGGCGAGCGTCGGCGCGCTCGACGCGTGACTTCCGCCGGAACGCCCGAAAAAGATGTCAACCGACTGACTTTCTGGCATAATCGCCGTTTTTCGACCCTAGGCAAGTGACTCGCGCGGCACTGCAAGCAAGTGCAACGGGTTGGCTACCGCCAGATATCAGGAAAGACCATGAAACAAGGCATTCACCCGGATTACCGCGAAGTCCTGTTCGTCGACATGTCGAACGACTTCAAGTTCGTGACCCGTTCGACCATCCAGACGCGCGAGACCGCCGAATTCAACGGCAAGACCTACCCGCTCGCGAAGATCGAAGTGTCGTCGGAATCGCACCCGTTCTACACCGGTCAGCAAAAGATCATGGACACGGCGGGCCGCGTCGAGAAGTTCAACAACAAGTTCGCGCGCTTCTCCACCAAGAAGTAAGTCGGGCTTCGGGTTCAGCAAAAAAGGGCAGCTTTGGCTGCCCTTTTTTGTCGCTGACGGTTTCGCGTCATCCTTTCGTCGTCCATGCGGCGCCCATCGGCACCGCCTTTGCTGCATTTGGTAAGCGTTGTTGCGCGCGGTGACGGGAGCATCGACGAACCGCCCTTAACGCCGCCACGCGACTACAATGCCGGTTGCTCCAGCCCCAGGCTCGCCTCGCGCGAGATCAGCGGACCGTTTTCCATCAAGCCATCTCGCATGCGATCTGTCGTTCGTCTGACCGCCTCCGCCACCAGCGCCCTGCCGCGCTGGCTGTTGCTCGCCATCTGCATCACCTACGCGTCGTTCGGTCTCTTCGGCCGCGACCCGTGGAAGAACGAGGATGCGGCCGGCTTCGGCGTCATGTGGACGATGGCCAACGGCGACGCACGCGACTGGCTGTTGCCGAACCTCCTCGGCAAGGCGCCCACCGCCGACGGTCCGCTGATGTACTGGCTCGGCGCATCGGCCATTCGTCTGTTGAGCCCCTGGGTCGATGCGAGCAACGCCTCCCGCGTCGTGACGGGTCTGCTCTTCTGTCTGGCCTGTGCGTTCGTATGGTATTCGGCCTATCTGCTCGGCCGGCGCGACGAAGCCCAGCCCTTCAAGTACGCGTTCGGCGGCGAACCGGAGCCCCGCGACTACGGCCGCACGCTCGCCGACGGCGCACTGCTCATCCTGCTCGCTTGCTTCGGCCTCGCCGAGCGCGGTCACGAAACCACGCCGCAGCTCGCGCAGTTCGCCGGCACCGCGATGCTCCTCTACGCGCTCGTGCGCAGCCTCGACAAGCCGATCCACGGCGGCCTCGTGTGGGGCCTGGCGATCGGCGTGGTCGGACTGTCCAGTTCGCCGGTGCTCGTGTTCGCGCTCCTCCTCTGCACGCTCGCGATGACGATCATCGTGAAGCAGGTGCGGGCCGCGCCGCTTCTGATTTACGGACTGCCGGTCGCCATCGTGCTGATCGCCGCGTGGGTGCTGCCAACGCTGCACTACTTCCCTGACGACGGCGAATGGTGGCTGCGTCAATGGTGGCGCAACAGCTTTTCGTACTTCTCGGGCACGCCCGGATCGATCTTCGGGTACGCGATCAAGAACCTGCCGCTCTTCACGTGGCCCGCGTGGCCGCTCGCGCTCTGGGCGTTCGTCAGTTGGGGCGGGCTGCGCCGCTCGCCGCACGTCGGGGTGCCTTTGTCGATCATCGGGCCGCTGCTCGTGCTGGTCGTCCTGCAGGCGCACGAAACCAACCGGCTCTTCATGCTGCTCCTGCCGCCGCTTTCGGTGCTCGCGACCTTCGCGTTGCCCACGTTGAAGCGCGGCGCGATCAACGCGATCGACTGGTTCGCGATGCTGAGCTTCACCATCATCGGCTCCTTGGTGTGGCTCGTGTGGACTGCCGGCATGTTCGGTTTTCCCGCGTCGATGGCGCGCAATCTCGCGCGTCTCGCGCCGGGCTTTCATCCCGAGTTCAAGCTGATTTCGTTCGCGTGCGCGGTGGCCGTGACGGTCTGCTGGTTTCTGCTCGCGCGCTGGCGGCTCGCGCGTCATCCGAAGGTGCTCTGGCGCAGCGTGGTGCTGTCGAGCGCGGGCACGACGCTCATGTGGGTGCTGCTCATGACGCTGTGGCTGCCGGTGGTGAACTACAGCCGGACGTACCGCGACGTGGCCGAGCAGATCGCCGATCACCTCCCGCCCGACTATACGTGCATCTCGCCCGTGCGCCTGGGCGACGCACAGATCGCCACCTTCGCCTATTTCGGCGGCATGCACTTCGCGTTCGACGAGGACTGCGACGTGATCCTGCGTCAAGATCCGGCGGACTACGGAGAGCCGTCGTCGATGTCCGCGTTCCAGTGGAAGCTCGTGTGGGAAGGCCGGCGCGTCGCCGACCGCGACGAGCGCTTCCGCCTGTACGTGCGCATCGAGCGCCCCACGCCGCCGGCGAAAAAACCGCTGCGTCCGAAGAGCCTGCGCCGGACGCAGTAACGCGATGCGCGCGATCCCCACATACCGCGGCACGACCGGCATGTTGAGCGACGTGCGCAAGATCGCCGCGCTCGCGTGGCCGGTGCTGATCGGCCAGCTCGCGGTGATCGCGTTCGGCGTGATCGACACCGCGATGGTCGGCCGCTTCTCCGCGACGGATCTGGCCGCGCTCGGCCTCGGCGGCTCGGTCTATATCTCGGTGTATATCGGCCTGACGGGGATTCTCGTCGCCTTGCAGCCGATCGCCGGGCAACTCTTCGGCGCCGGCCGCGAAAGCGAGATCGGCGAGGAAACGCGTCAGGCGCTGTGGCTCGCCGCTGCGCTCACCGTGATCGGCTTCGTGCTGCTGTACTTCCCCGAACCGCTGCTCTCGCTCGCGAAAAGTCCGCCCGCGCTGCACGACCGCACGGTCGACTATCTGCGCATCCTCTCGTTCGGGCTGCCCGCGAGCCTCGCGTTTCGGGTCTACAGCTCGCTCACCAATGCCGTCGGCAAGCCGCGGCTCGTGATGTTCCTGCAGGTCGGCGGACTATTGCTCAAGGTTCCGCTCAACACGTGGTTCATCTTCGGCGGCGCAGGCGTGCCCGCGCTCGGCGGCCCGGGCTGCGCGCTCGCGAGCACGCTCATCAACTGGGTGCTCGCGATCGTCGGCATGACGGTGCTCTTCAGGTTCGAATTCTTCCGCCCGTTCGGCATCTTCTCGCACTTCTGCTGGCCGGTCTGGCGGCGTCAGCTCGCGCTCCTGCGTCTTGGCATTCCGATGGGTCTCTCGTATCTGATCGAAGTCACGTCGTACACGTTCATGGCGCTCTTCATTTCGCGCTTCGGTACCACGACGCTCGCCGGCCATCAGATCGCGGGCAATCTCGGCGCGGTGCTGTACATGACGCCGCTGTCGATCGGCATTGCGTCGTCGACGCTCGTCTCGCAGGCGCTCGGCGCCGGACGCTACGACGATGCCCGCTCGGTGTCGCGGCACGGCATCGGCATGGCGTGCGTGCTCGCGCTCGCGTACGGCGTGATCCTGATCGCGGCGCGTCCGCATGTGATCGCGGCCTATACGCCGGATGCGAACGTCATCGCGGCCGCGATGCCGCTCGTGCTCATCATCTTCTTCTATCACTTGTGCGACGCACTGCAGATCACCACCGCGTTCGTCCTGCGCGCGTACAAGGTGACGCTCGTGCCGACTGTCATCTACGCCATCGCGCTGTGGGGCATCGGGCTAGGCGGCGGCTATCTGCTCGGCTTCGACGTGGGCGGCGGCGTGCCCGAATGGCTGCAAGGCGCGCGCGGCTTCTGGATCGCGAATTCGGCGAGTCTGGGCGTCGCGGGCGTCGGCCTGTTTCTCTACTGGCGGCGCGTGAGCTCGCGGCACTTGAACAATGTCGACGCGACCTGAGCCGCTCGGCTCGCATCCAATGCGCTGATTTGTGTAGAAAAACATAAGCGCTTCGCTTCATCGGAAAGATTGACGTAAGGCTCCAGTAGAATTTCGCGTCGAGGAATGCCCGGAGCGAGCGGATGAGCCGCATTACAACGTCACAAAAAAAATGGATTCTCGCCGCGACCACGCTGATCGCCGCGCTGGGACTGGGCGCCGCGTTTCATCGCGCCGATGCCGCGCGCATCGCGAGCGTGTCGCCGCAAGGCAAGGTCGCGCAAGTGCGGCAGGTCGTCGCCAAATTCGACGAACCGATGGTCGCGTTCGGCAATACAGCAGCGCCAGCGCCCGGCAAGCTCACCTGTAGCGGCGCAAGCGCGTCGGCCACGGCGGGCTCGCAGCGCTGGATCGACGCCAAGACCTGGGCCTTCGACTTCGAGCACGATCTTCCGCCCGGCGTGCATTGCGCCCTCGATCTCGCGGACGGCCTCAAGTCGGTGGCCGGCAACGCGCTTTCCGGCCCGCGCCGCTTCGCGTTCCAGACGGGCGGACCGTTCGTCACGCGCGTCATGCCGAGCTACGGCGACATCGAAGAAAATCAGGCTTTCGTGCTGCGCCTGAACGGACCCGCGACGCAGGCATCCGTGCTCGAGCATGTCTGGTGCGAATCGAACGCGCTCGGCAACCGGATTCCGGTGCGCCCGGTCGATGACGCCACCCGCGCCGCCCTGCTCGAACATTTCCGGCTGGATAAGGAAAGAGATCGCGTGCTCACGCTCGCGTGCCAGCAAACGTTGCCGTCGGCGACCAAGATGCAGCTCGTGTACGGTGCGGGCGTGACGGGTCCGGGCGGTATCGCCAACGACGTCGAAAAGCGCTTCGACTTCACCGTGCGCGAGCCCTTCACGGCGAGCTTCTCGTGCGAGCGCGAGAACGCACAAGCGCCGTGCACACCGCTTCGCCCGCTGCGGCTGAATTTCAGCGCGCCGATCAGCCGCGCCGACGCACAGAAGTTCGTGCTGCATGGGCCCAAGGGCAACGCCTCGCCCAGGTTCGATGCGACCGACAAGGACGCGGAATTGAGCGCCGTCGAGTTCGCCGCGCCGCTGCCCGAACGCGCCGATCTCACCATCGAGGTCCCCGCGAATCTGAAGGACGTGAGCGGCCGCACGCTCGCGAACGCCGATCTCTTTCCGCTCAAGACCACGACCGCCGCGATGCCGCCGCTCGCGAAGTTCTCGTCGGGCACGTTCGGCATCATCGAGCGATTTGCCGAACCGGGCATGCCCGCGATGCTGCCGGTCACGTTGCGCCACGTCGAAGCGGACTTGCATGTGCAAGGGCTCAATTCGGGCACGTCGCACATCACGAAGCTCAAACTCGACGCCGACACCGACATCCGCCGATGGATGCGCGCCGTCGACCTGTTCGACGGCATGTCGATGTCACGCTCGACGATCGAGGAGCGCATGCCGGCGATGCTGAACAACGGCATCGAGCCGGTCATCATCCCAAATAGCGACGGCTCGTCGTCCAGAGATCCGCAAATCGATATCCGTTCGCTGTCGATGCTGGCGAAACAACGCGGCGTCGAAACCCTCACGCTGCCCGCTGTCGATCCGAAAGCGCCGCGGCCGTTCGAAGTCGTCGGCATTCCGCTCACGAAACCCGGTTTCTATGTCGTCGAAATGGGCTCGCCCGCGCTCGGCGCGTCGCTGCTCGGCAAGAGTCAGGCGATGTACGTGCGCACGTCGGTGCTCGTCACCAATCTCGGCGTGCATTTCAAGCAGGGACGCGAGAACAGCCTCGTGTGGGTGACGACGCTCGACAAAGGCAAGCCCGTCGCCAACGCCGATATTCGCGTGACCGACTGCAACGGTGACGAAATCGCCACCGCAAAGACCGATGCACAGGGCCTCGCGAAGATCGGCAAGCCGCTTGCCGCCACACGGGAATGCAACGAGCACAGCCTCGCATGGGGCGGCTTTTTCGTGTCGGCGCGCGTGAACGATCCCGTCTCCGGTCCGGACATGGCCTTCGTAACGTCGGACTGGAATCGCGGCATCGAATCGTGGCGCTTCAACGTGCCGACGGACATGAGCGCGAGGCGCACGACCCGCGCGCATACCGTGTTCGACCGGACGCTCCTGCGCGCCGGTGAAACCGTGTCGATGAAGCATCTGCTGCGCGTCGAGACACTCCACGGTTTCGCCTTTGCATCGAGCTATCCGAGCCGCGTGACGATCCGGCACGTCGGCAGCGGACAGACCTGGCATCTGCCGCTCAAATGGGCCGCGGACCATAGTGCCGACTCGACCTTCACCGTGCCCGTCGCGGCCAAGCTCGGCGAATACAGCGTGACGCTCGACAACGGCGCGACGTCCGAGAATGACGGCAACGACAACGACAACGCGAACGACAACGCCAACGCCAACGACAACGCCGTCACGCAGTCGTACGAATCGGGCAGCTTCCGCGTCGAGGAATTCCGCCTGCCGGTGTTCAAAGGCTCGATCAGCGCGGGTGACGGCAAGTCGCCCGGGCTCGTCGCGGCGCCGGAAGCGCCGGTCGCGGTGCGGCTCGAATATGTGCAGGGCGGACCGGCGTCGAATCTGCCGGTGCAGGTGTCCGCGCTCGTGCGCGATACGGCGCCGCCCTTCGCTTCGCAGTACGAGGCGTTCAGCTTCGCGCCATATCGGAAACCGGCGAACGATGGCGCCAGCGCGCCCGCCGAGGACGAAGACAGCGAGCAGCAGGACAACGCGACGACGAAGCTCATCGCGGACAAGCTGCGTGTCACGCTCGATCGGGACGGCGTCGGCAAGGTCACGGTAAAGCCGCTGCCGGCGGTCGAATCGCCGAAGCGTCTCGCGCTCGAAGCGAGCTTCGCCGATCCGAACGGCGAGATTCAGACGATCAGCGGCGGCACCCTGCTCTGGCCGGCCGCGGTGACCATCGGCGTGAAGGCGGGGCATTGGGTGTCGGTCGGCGGCGCGCTGCCCGTGCAGGCGCTCGCGCTCGATTTGCAGGGCAAGCCGCGCGCGGGCGTATCGGTCGATATCAAGGCCGTCGCGCGCGTGATGTCGAGCTCGCGCAAGCGCATGGTGGGCGGCTTCTACGCGTACGACAATCACACCGAGAGCAAGGATCTCGGCACGCTGTGCAGCGGCAAGAGCGACGACCACGGCATCGTCTCGTGCGAGGCGAAGCTCAAGGAACCGGGCAACGTCGATCTGATCGCGCTCGCCAAGGACGGCGACGGCCACACGGCGAACGCGAGCACATCGGTATGGGTCACGCGCGAGGACGAGTTGTGGTTCGGCGGCGAGAACACCGACCGCATCGACGTGTTGCCGGAGAAAACGAGCTACGAGCCGGGCGAGACCGCACGCTTTCAGGTGCGCATGCCCTTCCGCTCGGCGACGGCGCTCGTCGCGGTCGAACGTGAAGGCATCATGGAGACGCGGGTCGTCGAACTGAACGGCAAGGATCCGACCGTCGAGCTGAAGGTCGGGAATGCGTGGGGGCCGAACGTC
Source organism: Caballeronia sp. INML1 (assembly GCF_023631085.1). Classification (NCBI taxonomy): domain Bacteria; kingdom Pseudomonadati; phylum Pseudomonadota; class Betaproteobacteria; order Burkholderiales; family Burkholderiaceae; genus Caballeronia; species Caballeronia sp. INML1. The sequence goes on from NZ_JALQDT010000019.1 coordinate 59,046, forward strand.
TACGTGTCGGTGCTCGCGTTGCGCGGGCGTATCCGCGAAGTGCCGTGGTATTCGTTCTTCACGTGGGGATGGAAGGCGCCGGTCGAATGGGCGCGCGCGTTCTGGTACGAGGGCCGGCAGTATCAGGCGCCGACGCCGCTCGTCGATCTGTCGAAGCCCGCGTTCCGTTACGGGCTCGCGTCGATCAGGGTGGGCACGGCGTCGCACAGGCTCGCGGTGAGCGTGAACCCGGACGCGACGTCGTACACCGTTCGGAGCAAGGCGCACGTGAAGGTGAAAGTCGCGCTGCCCGATGGCAAGCCCGCGCCCGCCGGCACGCAGATCGCCGTTGCGGCCGTCGACGAAGCGTTGCTCGAACTGATGCCGAACCGAAGCTGGGACGTGCTCGAAGCGATGCTGCAGCAGCGCGCGTATGGCGTCGAGACGGCGACCGCGCAAATGGAGATCATCGGACGGCGTCACTTCGGGCGCAAAGCGGTGCCTGCGGGCGGCGGAGGCGGACACAGCGCGACGCGCGAGTTGTTCGACACGCTCTTGCTGTGGAATCCGCGCGTCACGCTCGACGCCAAGGGCGAAGCCAGCGTCGATGTCCCGCTGAACGACGCGCTCACCCGCTTTCGGATCGTCGCGATCGCTGCGGTCGGCGCGGGGCAGTTCGGCACCGGTAGCGCTTCGATTCAAAGCGCTCAGGATCTGCAACTGATCTCGGGATTGCCGCCGCTCGTGCGCGTCGGCGATGCGTTTCGCGCGCAGTTCACGCTGCGCAACACGACGGCGCGAACGATGCGCGTCGTCGTCACGCCGCGCGCCGGCACGCTCGCGCTCGACGCGCGCACGGTGCAGCTCGCGCCGGAATCGTCGCAGGAAGTGGTCTGGGATGTGACGACGCCCGATGTGCCCGGCGCGGAATCGTCCGCGAGGCTTGCCTGGGAGGTGAGCGCCGCCGAACAGGCCGGCCCGCGCGCAAGCGATGCCGTAAAAGTGGCGCAAAAAGTCGTCGCGGCGGTTCCGGTCACCGTGCAGCAGGCGACCATCGCGCAAGTCGACGGCACGTTCACGCTGCCCGTCGCGCCGCCCGCCGATGCGAGCAAGTCGAGCGATGGCGCCGTGCGCGGCGGCATCGCGGTGTCCCTGCAGCCGAAGCTCGCCGATGGCCTGCCCGGTGTGCGCCGCTGGTTCGAGCGCTATCCGTACAACTGCCTCGAGCAGCAGACCTCGCGCGCGCTCGGCCTGATGGACGCCGCGCAATGGCAGGCCGTACTCGCGAAGATGCCGTCGTATCTGGACCGCGACGGCCTCGCGAACTACTTCCCGCCCGCCGACGACGAGCGCCCGACCGGCAGCCCCGCTCTCACCGCGTATCTGCTCGCCGTCACCGATGAAGCTGCGAAGCAGGACGGCCGCTTCGCCTTGCCCGCCGATCTGCGCAACCGGATGGCGGCGGGTCTCGCGAATGTCGTCGACGGCAAGATCGAGCGCAAGTTCTGGGCGCCGCGCAACGATCTCGACTTCGAGAAGCTCGCGGCCATCGAGGCTTTGTCGCGCTATGGCCTCGCGCAGGCGCGCATGCTCGACTCGATCACGGTCGCGCCGGATCAGTGGCCGACATCGGCGGTGCTCGATTACTACGCGATCCTGTCGCACGTCGACGGCATTCCGAATCGCGAGGAAAAGCGCGCGCAGGCCGAGCAGATCATCCGTGCGCGCCTGACGTATGAGGGCACGCGCCTCACCTTCTCCACCGAGCGCGACGACGATCTCTGGTGGCTCATGACCGGCACCGAGACGAACGCCGCGCACGCGGCGCTCATTTTCGCGGACGCGCCCGGATGGAAGGACGAGATGCCGCGCGTCGTCGCGGGCTTGCTCGCACTGCAGAAGAACGGCGCGTGGCAGACGACGACCGCCAATCTGTGGGGCGCGCTCGCGGTCGGCAAATTCTCGCGGCTCTTCGAAAGCACGCCGGTGACGGGTCATACGTCGATTCAACTCGGCGCCTCGACGCAAAGCGTGAACTGGAGCGCGCCGCCTTCGAGCGCGCCCGCATCGGCGACGTCCGTCACAAAGACCGCCAGCGTGCGCAGCGTAATGCTGCCGTGGAGCAGCGCTTCGCTCACGCTGACGCAGGAGGGCACCGGCAAGCCGTGGGCGACGATCGAAAGTCTCGCGGCCGTCGCGTTGAAGGCGCCACTCGCGGCGGGCTATCGCATCGCGAAGACCGTGACGCCGGTCGATCCGGCGGTGAAAGGCGTGCTCTCGCGCGGCGACATCGTGCGTGTGCATCTCGATATCGACGCGCAGAGCGACATGACCTGGGTCGTCGTCAACGATCCGATTCCCGCGGGCGCGACGATTCTCGGCTCCGGCCTCGGACGCGACTCCGAAGCGGCGACCCAGGGCGAGAAACAGGATCGCGGCGCGTGGCCTGCTTTCGTCGAACGCAGCTTCGATGGTTACCGCGCGTACTACGGCTATCTGCCCAAAGGCAAGCTGACCGTCGAATACACCATGCGGCTTAACAATCCCGGCACCTTCGGCTTGCCGCCCACGCGCGTCGAAGCGCTCTACGCCCCCTCGTCGTTCGGCGCGTTGCCGAATGCGCCGGTGGTGGTAAAGCCGCTTGCCGCAAAGTGATGTCATGAAACGCGCCGCCGGCTTCGTCACCGCGTGCGTTCTTTCGGCGGCGGCGCACGCGTCGCCGGGCTTCGACGACGTGCGCGCGAACTGGCGCAGCTCCGACTGGGTCCTGCTCGCCCGCGACGGCGAGCCGCTTGCCCGCACGCGCATCGACAAAAGCGCGCGGCGCGGCGAATGGGTCGCGCTCTCGGATGTATCGCCGGCATTGCGCGAAGCGATCGTCGTATCGGAGGACAAGCGCTTCTACGAACACGCGGGCGTCGACTGGCGCGGCGCGGCGGCAGCCGCGTGGGGCAATCTGTGGAATACGCGCACGCGCGGCGCATCGACGGTGACGATGCAGCTCACCGGACTCATCGAAGCCGATAAATCGGCCGGCCGGCGCTCGATCGGCGAAAAGGCCGGGCAGACGATCGGCGCGCTTTGGCTCGAACGAACCTGGCGCAAGGATCAGATTCTCGAGGCGTATCTGAATCTCGTGCCGTTCCGCGGCGAGATCGTCGGGTTGTCGGCGTTGTCGCAGACACTTTTCGGCAAGGCGCCGTCCGGGCTAGACGAACGCGAGGCCGCGCTCGCCGCTGCACTCGTGCGCGCGCCGAACGCCCCGTATGCGAAAGTCGCCGCGCGCAGTTGCGTGATCCTGCGCGATATGCACGCGCTGCACGGCGTCGCCCGAAGCGTCGATCCATGCGTCAATCTCGACAGCTACGTTCAGCTCACGCTCACGCGCACGGCCGCCGCGCCCGCTTATGCGTCAGGCGACGACGCCCTCGCGCCGCATCTCGCGCGACGTGTCGCGAGCGAGGTGCATCCGGCGGCGGGCGCGCGCGTGCGCTCCACGCTCGATTCACGCCTGCAACGCTTCGCCCGCGACACGCTCGCGCGAACGCTCGCCGAACTGAACGCGCGCGCGCATCCGCGCAACGTGCACGACGCGGCGGCCATCGTGATCGACAACCGTTCGGGCGACGTGCTCGCGTGGATCGGCTCGGCAGGCGGTTTGTCGAACGCGCCGGAGGTCGATGCCGTACTCGCCCCGCGTCAGGCGGGCTCGACGCTCAAGCCCTTCCTCTATGCGCAGGCCTTCGACGAGAAGCGCCTCACCGCCGCCACGCTGCTCGACGACGCGCCACTCGATCTCGCGACCGGCGGCGGCCTCTACATACCGCAAAACTACGATCACGATTTCAAAGGCTGGGTGAGCGTGCGTACGGCCCTCGGCTCTTCGCTGAACGTGCCGGCGGTGCGCACGCTCGTGATGGTCACGCCGCATCGATTCGCGAAGACGCTGGTCGCGCTCGGCATTCCCTTGTCGCGGGCGGGCGACTACTACGGCTTCAGCCTCGCGCTCGGCAGCGCCGACGTCACATTGGCGTCGCTCGCCAACGCCTATCGCGCGCTCGCCAACGGCGGCATCGCTCGCCCCATCTTCGATCTCGCCGAACATCGGCCGACATCTGCCGCAAATCGCGTCTTCAGTCCCGAGGCGAGCTTCATCGTCACCGACATCCTCGCCGACAACAACGCGCGCACGCGCACCTTCGGCTTCGACAGCGTGCTCGCGACACGCACCTTCAGTGCGGTCAAAACGGGCACGAGCAAGGACATGCGCGACAACTGGGCGGTCGGTTTCACTTCGCGATACACCGTGGGTGTGTGGGTCGGGAACGCGGACGGCGCACCGATGTGGGACGTATCCGGTGTGACGGGCGCGGCGCCGGCGTGGAACGCCATCGTCAACTATCTAAACCGGCGATCGGATAGCCGTCCGCCGCCAGCGCCGCCGGGCGTCGTACAGACGCGCGTCACGTATCAGAACGAGATCGAACCCGCGCGCAGCGAATGGTTCGTGCGCGGCACGCAGATGAGCGCCATCGGCCTCACGGCGAATGCGTCGCAGACCGCACGCGGCGCGAATACCGATGCACGGGCGGCACGCATAGGCGCGCCCACGGACGGCACGATCTTCGCGCTCGACCCGGACATTCCGCCCGCGCGCCAGCGCGTGTGGTTCGAGCGCGCGGACAGCGGCGCGCGCCTTGCGTGGCGGCTCGACGGAAAGCCCTACGGCCACGACGCCCGCGCCGCATGGCTGCCGTGGCCGGGCCGTCACGTGCTCGAACTCATCGATGCAAAAGGCGAAATCGTCGACAAGGTCGGTTTCGAGGTTCGCGGCGCCTTCGCGAAAACGGCCTCGGCCGCGTCGAAGTGATGAAGGTCGGCAGACACCGCGACGTCATCCATCCGGCATTTCGCAACGTTAAAGATTGTGCGGAAAGCGCGGTGCGCGCGGCGGGGTCGTGCACAATGCGAACCGTTATCGTTGCGGGACCGGGTTTTTGCCCTATCCTTAACGGCATCTTTCCGACTGGCCCGAACTTATCGATTCATCCTTTCTCTCTCAAGCTGGAGTGCCGTCATGCTGAAAAAGCTGCTGATGCTGTGCATAGCGTTGATGCTGTCGATGGGTGCGGCGTTCGCCGCGGTCGATGTCAATACCGCCGACCAAGCCGCGCTGGAAGCGGTGAAAGGGCTGGGGCCGGTGAAGTCGAAGGCGATCATCGACGAGCGCACGAAAAACGGCCCGTTCAAGGACGCCGACGATCTCGCGACCCGCGTCAAGGGGCTCGGCACCAAGTCGGTGGCGACGCTGGAGCAGAACGGCCTGACGATTGGCGGCTCGTCGCTGCCGCCTACGGGCAAGACCCCGAAGCCCGCGACCACGTCGACGCAAGGCGGCAGCGCCGCGCCGAACTCGACGGTGAAGTCATCGGCGGCGGCCACCGGCGCGACGTCGCCGGCGGCCACTACGGCGCAGACCCCGGCTACGGCACCTGCCGCGCCGGCATCCGGCACGAAGGCGTCGAAGAAATCGAAGAAGGAAAGCGCGGCTGCAGAAACGGCGAGCGCTTCGGGCCCGTCCGCCGCGAGCGACGCGAAGCCCGCCAAATCGAAGCGCAGCAAGAAAGACAAGGCCGCCAGCGCCGCGGCTGCCAGTCAGTGATTCTTCGGGGAACCATGTCGAAGGAAAGTTGCCTTCGTATGACCATCGTTGAACGGCCGCTCGCGGCCGATGCCCGCGACGCCATGCCCGGTTCAAAGCCGGACGCGGCGGTGCGGGCGAACCCACCCCGCAACCTCTCGTAGTGAGACTGTCATGAGCCTACTCGATATCCTCGCCTCCTCCCTCGGCAATTCATCGCAACAACCAGGCGGCCAACAGGGCCAGTCCGGCCAGGCCGCGCTGATCGCAGCGGCGCTCGCATTCGTCAACAGCCAGCCGGGCGGCATCATGGGCCTGATCCAGCGCTTCCAGCAGCACGGCGCGGGCGATGTCGTCCAGTCGTGGATCGGCACCGGTGAGAACAAACCCATCAGCCCCGACACGCTCACCAACGTGCTCGGCCAAGACAATGTCGGCGCACTCGCGCAAAAGGCCGGCGTTTCGGGCGACCAACTCTCGGGCATGCTGGCGGCAGTGCTGCCGCATATCGTCGATCGCGCGACGCCCAATGGCGAAGTGCCGCCCGAAGGTCAGCTCGATCTGACCGGCGTGCTCGGCTCGCTCGGCGGCCTCGCCGGTCTCTTCGGCAAGAGCGAAGAGCCGAAGCAGGGTTAAGCGCGCTAATTCGGCTTGCATCGAAGGCCCCGCAGGCATCGCGCCGCGCGGGGCTTTTGCTTTTCGCACAGCGCTTTCGAGCGAGCAAAAAAGAAAAAAGGGCAACGAATCGCTTCGTTGCCCTTTTGCATGAACGGCCGCCCCGCTTGCGGGACGGCCCCGTGGCGCGTCAATGCACGACGCGATCGAACACGAACTCGCCTTCCCGCACATCGACCGGAATGACGTCCTTCGGCCCGAAACGCCCGGCGAGGATGAGCTTGGCGACCGGATTCTCGATCTCCTGCTGAATCGCACGCTTGAGCGGCCGCGCGCCGAACAGCGGGTCGTAACCGACCTTGCCGATCTGCCCGAGCGCCGCATCCGACACTTCGAGCTGCATGTCGAGCTTGGCGAGACGCTCACGCAGACGCTGCAGTTGAATCCTCGCGATCGACTCGATGTTCGTGCGGTCGAGCGCATGGAACACGACGACGTCGTCGATACGGTTCAGGAACTCCGGCCGGAAGTGCAGCTTCACTTCTTCCCAGACGGCATCCTTCACCTTCTCCTGCGGCTCGCCGACCATGCCCTGAATGACTTGCGAACCAAGGTTCGACGTCATCACGATCACCGTGTTCTTGAAGTCGACGGTGCGGCCCTGGCCATCGGTCATGCGGCCATCGTCGAGCACTTGCAGCAGCACGTTGAACACGTCCGGGTGTGCCTTCTCGATCTCGTCGAGCAGAATCACGCTGTACGGCTTGCGGCGCACGGCTTCGGTCAGATAACCGCCTTCCTCGTAGCCTACATATCCCGGCGGCGCGCCGATCAAACGGGCGACGCTGTGCTTCTCCATGAACTCGCTCATGTCGATGCGGATGAGATGATCCTCCGAATCGAAAAGGAAGGCCGCGAGCGCCTTGCACAACTCGGTCTTGCCGACGCCCGTCGGCCCGAGGAACAGGAACGAGCCATACGGGCGGTTCGGATCGGACAGACCTGCGCGCGAACGGCGAATCGCATCCGCCACCGCGCCGATTGCCTCGTCCTGGCCGATGACGCGCTCATGCAGCTTGCTCTCGATCTGCAGCAGCTTCTCGCGTTCGCCCTGCATCATGCGCGACACGGGAATGCCGGTGGAACGCGACACCACTTCCGCGATTTCCTCGGCCCCGACTTGCGTGCGCAAAAGGCGCGGACGCGTCGGATTGTTCTGCTCCTGCGATTCGGCCTGCGTCACCTGCTTCAGGCGCGCTTCGAGCTCGGGCAGCTTGCCGTACTGCAACTCGGCGACTTTTTCGAGCTTGCCTTCGCGCTGCAAACGCGTGATGTCCGCGCGCACCTTCTCTATTTCTTCCTTCAGCTGCGCGCTGCCCTGCACTGCCGCTTTCTCGGCAGTCCAGATTTCCTCGAGATCGGAATACTCGCGGTTCAGCCGGTCGATTTCCTCTTCGATCAGTTGCAGACGCTTCTGCGACGCCTCGTCCTTCTCCTTCTTCACGGCTTCGCGCTCGATCTTCAACTGAATGAGACGGCGGTCCAGCTTATCCATCTCTTCGGGCTTCGAATCGATTTCCATCTTGATGCGCGACGCGGCTTCGTCGATCAGATCGATGGCCTTGTCCGGCAAGAAGCGGTCCGTGATATAGCGATGCGACAGTTCCGCGGCCGCGACGATAGCGGGATCGGTGATTTCGACGCCGTGGTGCAACTCGTACCTTTCCTGCAAGCCGCGCAGGATCGCGATGGTCGCTTCCACCGACGGTTCATCGACGAGCACTTTCTGGAAGCGCCGCTCGAGCGCCGCATCCTTCTCGATGTACTTGCGATATTCGTCGAGGGTGGTTGCGCCGATGCAGTGCAGCTCGCCGCGCGAGAGCGCCGGCTTGAGCATGTTGCCCGCGTCCATCGCGCCTTCGGCCTTGCCCGCGCCGACCATCGTGTGAATTTCATCGATGAAGACGATCGTCTGGCCTTCGTCCTTCGCTATGTCGTGCAGCACGGCTTTCAGGCGCTCCTCGAACTCGCCGCGATACTTCGCGCCTGCGAGCAGCGCCGCCATATCGAGCGACAGCACGCGTTTGCCCTTGAGCGTTTCCGGCACTTCGCCGTTGACGATACGCTGCGCGAGCCCTTCGACGATCGCCGTCTTGCCGACGCCCGGCTCGCCGATCAGCACCGGATTGTTCTTCGTGCGACGTTGCAGGATCTGGATCGAGCGACGAATCTCGTCATCACGGCCGATCACCGGATCGAGCTTGCCCGCGCGAGCGCGCTCGGTCAGATCGACGGTGTATTTCTTGAGCGCCTCGCGCTGGCTTTCGGCGTCCTGGCTATTGACCTGCGCGCCGCCGCGCACGGCGTTGATCGCGGCTTCGAGCGCTTTTCTCGACAGACCGTGCTGCTTCGCCAGACGGCCCGCTTCGCCCCGGTCGTCGGCCACGGCGATCAGAAACATCTCGCTCGCGATGTAGGTGTCGTTGAGTTTCTGCGCTTCCTTGTCGGCGGCATTGAGCAGGCCCGCGAGTTCGCGGCTCACTTGCACGTTGCCGTCCGTGCCCTGAACTTGCGGCAGACGGTTGATCGCTTCGTTCAGCGAGGTCTGCAGCGCCTGAACCTGCACGCCGGCATGCGAGAGCAGCGAGCGCGCCGAGCCGTCCTGCTGCGCGATGAGCGCCGCGAGCAGGTGCACCGGTTCGATGTACTGGTTATCACGACCGACCGCCAGGCTCTGCGCGTCGGAGAGCGCTTCCTGAAATTTGGTGGTGAGTTTGTCGATTCTCATTTTTTGAAAGCTCCAATTCTGAATACGACCAAAATGAGGCGCTTTTTGTCACTTTCAAGCACGCTTTGGCGCAAAAAGTGCGTTTTTTGCTCTCCGACAATGACGGCGTGCACCGTCCGCACGCTCAGGATTGACTGCGGCGTTCGAGCTTTGTTCAGCGCGTGACGCGTCCGCGCGCGTCAGGACGACGCGCGGACCGGCACTAAGGCGCCCGCCGGAAGCGGCGCAATGCTGACGATGCCGAGCAGCCGCGCGAGTTCGTTCGCCGGCTGCGCGAGCTCGCCGACCGTATGCTTGTCGAGTTCGGCGAGAAAGGCGTCGCGCGCCGCCGCGAGCACGCCGCGCAGGCGGCAGTTCGGCTGGATCACGCAGCGCGGACGGGTTGCATCTTCCTGATCCGCGAAGCAACCGACGAGCGCGAAATCACTCTCGGTCTTGCGCACGATGTCACCGATCGTGAGCTCGCGCGAGCGCGACGAAAGCCGCAGGCCGCCGTTGCGGCCGCGCACCGTCTCGACCCAGCCGAGCTCGCCGAGCTGCTGGACGATCTTCATCAAGTGATTCTTCGAGATGCCGTACGCATCCGAAATCTCCTGAATCGTCGAAAGGCCCGAAGGTCGAACGCAGAGATAAAGGAGAACGCGCAGCGAATAATCGGTGTAATCGGTGAGTCGCATGATTTCGCGCGAATAGAATTGGATGAAGGCACATCGGTGATTTGACGGACCGCGCGTCTCGTCAGAAACCCTCGCGCAAGAACGTCTCTTATCGTCGCTGTTGACGTGCTACCGGCGCAGCGAACCGAGACGCATAAGATACGGACGAACGTCCATGCGTTTCGGGCAACACTCGGGCAACATTCGGACAACTCACGGCACATGCATGCCGCCCGCGCACGGAAGCACCATTTTGCGTCATCTTGATATGCTTCGTCAGCAAAATATCTGATCTACTCTCTCTTTGTTTCGCAGATCGACGATGAACACCGAACACCCGGCCACCGACGCGCCACGTGAGCGCGAACCGAGCGAAGCCAACGTCCGCGCGTTGGTGGAAGCCTTTTATCGTCGCGTCGACGACGATCCCCTGCTCGGGCCGATCTTCTCGCGCGCGCTCACGGGACGTTGGGACGAGCATCTCGCCAAAATGACGACTTTCTGGTCGAGCCTCGTGCTCGGGTCGAAACAGTATCGGGGAAATGTCCAGGAAGCCCATCGTCCGATCGACGATATCGAGCCGCGCCACTTCGCGCGCTGGCTGTCGCTGTTTCTGAACACGGTCGAGTCGCGCTACGAACCGGCCGCCGCCGTGCAGTTCATGGAACCGGCGCTGCGCATCGCGCAGAGTCTGCAACTCAGCAAGTTCGGCTGGGATTATCAGATTCCCGTCGAGCAGCAGGAATTGCTCGCGGCGCTCAAGCGCCAGCGCACGGGCGGCGCCCCCGAGCCGCGCTTTCCCGAGCGTCCGGGCGCGGAGCCGTTTCCGGCGAAATTCATCGGCACGGGCGCCGACGAAAAGTAACGCCAATCAGGACGGATAGTCCTGCCAGCGCGCGAGCGCCGCATCGTCGGATTCGCGCGCGTCGACCCAGCGTTCGCCCGCTTCGGTCTTTTCCTTCTTCCAGAACGGCGCTTGCGTCTTGAGATAGTCCATCACGAAAGCGCACGATTCGAACGCCTCTGCGCGATGCACCGCCGTCGTTGCGACGAGCACGATCTGATCGAGCGGCTTCAGCTTGCCCACGCGATGCACGATGAGCACGTCCGAGCCGCGCCAGCGCTCGCGCGCCTGATCGGCGATCGCTTCGAGCGACTTCTCCGTCATGCCAGGGTAATGCTCGAGCTCCATGGTTTCGACGGCGCTGCCCTCGTTCAGATCGCGCACCGTCCCGACGAAACACGCGACCGCACCGACCTTCGGATTGTCGGCACGCAGCGCGGCGACTTCCGCGCTGATGTCGAAATCGGCTTCCTGCACGCGGACTTTGGAACGCGTCGACATGTCAGCCACCCGTGACCGGCGGAAAAAACGCAACCTCACAGCCCTCGGTGATGCGCTGCGACGGATTCGTCATCACGTGATTGCACGCCATGCGCAACGCCCGGCCTTCGGCGAGCGCCTCTTCCCACACGCCGCCGCGCAGGCGCAGCCAGGCGCGCACATCGCCGACATTCACCACCGTGTCCGGCACGCTGACCGTCTCGTTCGCGACGCCCAGCGCCTCGCGCACGCTCGCGAAAAACCTCAGTTCGACTTTCATATCAGTTCTGAAAATGGGATGAAGCGCACGATCTCGCCAGCGCTGATCGCATGATTCGGCGGATTGTCGATGAGACCGTCGCCCCAGACGGTCGATGTCAGCACGGCCGAGCTCTGGTTCTCGAAGAGATCGAGCCCGCCCGACGCGTTCACGCGCGCGCGCAGGAATTCGTTGCGACGGTCGCCTTTTTTCTGACTGAAGTCGGCGCGCATCGAGTAGACGCGCGGCGTGACCTTCTGCACGCCCGCAAGACGCAGCAGGAAGGGCCGCACGAACAGCAGGAACGTGCAGAAACTGGACACCGGATTGCCCGGCAAGCCGATGAAGAACGCCTCGCTGCCTTCATCGCCGCGCCGCACCGCGCCGAAGGCGAGCGGCTTGCCGGGTTTCATCGCGATCTGCCACATCGAAATGCGCCCTTCGGCCTCCACCGCCGGCTTCACGTGATCTTCCTCGCCGACCGACACGCCGCCGCACGTCAGGATCAGATCGTGATCGGTCGCCGCACGCCGCAGCGTCTCGCGGGTCGCGTCCAGCCGATCCGGCACGATGCCGAGATCGGTCACCTCGCAGCCGAACTTCGCAAGGAGCGCTCGCAGCGTGAAGCGGTTGGAGTTGTAGATCGCGCCGGGTTCGAGCGGCTCGCCGGGCATGCGCAGTTCGTCGCCGGTGAAGAAGATCGCGACACGCACGCGGCGCACGACATCGAGCTCTGCGCAACCGACCGACGCCGCCAGCCCGAGCGCCTGCGGCGTGAGGCGCGTGCCCGCGGGCAGGATCACCGAATCGCGCCTGATATCCGCGCCTTGCTGCGTGATCCACTCGCCCGCTGCGGGCGTCTGCGCGAACGCGATGCGCCCGTCATCCGCAACACGCGCCATTTCCTGCATGACGACGGCATCCGCGCCGGGCGGCACCGTCGCGCCGGTGAAGATGCGCGCGGCCGTGCCCGCCGCGAGCGGCTTCCCCGCGTGGCCCGCCGGAATGCGCTGGGACACCGGCAGTGCGACGGGCGCGCCTTCGTTCGCGCCGGCGAGATCGGCGGCGCGGACCGCGTAGCCGTCCATCGAGCTCGTATGCATGGGCGGGACGTCGAGCGGCGAGGTCACATCGGCGGCGAGCACGCGGTTGAGCGCGTCGAGCGTGCCGACGCGCTCGCGGCCGTCCACCTGACGCGCGGCGTCGAGCAAACGGCCGAGCGCATCGGCGGTGGCGAGCATCGGAGGACGGTTGGAAGCGGGTGGCGTGGTTGACATGGAGTTTGCTTCAGGCGCGCGAGGCGCCCCGATCGTGAAAAGGGACACGGCAATTCTGGTCAACTATTGTAGCGAGAAGGCAGGCATCGCACCTTCGGCTTCAGGGAAGCCAGTCATGCGACGCGACTGATGCCGCAAACCGTTTGAGTGCCTCAAAGCCGCCGCGGTGCGGTGATACACTCGCAGCACATCTCCCACGTCCATTTCCATGAAATTCTGTTCCGTCTGCGGCCACGAGGTCGGCCTCGCCATTCCGCCCGGCGACAACCGTGAGCGCTTCGTCTGCAACAACTGCGGCACGGTTCACTATCAAAATCCGCGTAACGTCGTAGGCACCGTCCCGGTGTGGGACGACAAGGTGCTGCTGTGCCGCCGCGCGATCGAGCCCCGCTACGGCTACTGGACCTTGCCCGCCGGCTTCATGGAAATGCAGGAGACGACGAGCGAAGGCGCCGCGCGCGAAACGCTCGAGGAAGCGGGCGCGCGCGTCGAGATCCAGAGCCTTTTCACCTTGCTCAACGTGCCGCACGTGCATCAGGTGCATCTCTTCTATCTGGCGCGGCTGCTCGATATCGAAGTCGATCCCGGCGAGGAAAGCCTGGAGGTGAAGCTCTTCGAGGAAAGCGAGATTCCGTGGGACGAGATCGCGTTTCCGACGGTCGGCCAGACGCTGCGCTTTTTCTTCGCCGACCGCGCCGCCGGCAATTTCACGCTGCACACGGGCGACATTTTCCGCACGCTGCGCGACGGCTGATCGCATCGCTCGCTGACATCACAGAACGCCACTCACCCGAGAACATGGTTCCCTGGCTCGCCGACGACGATCCTTTTCCGCCCGTCGAGCGCGCGCTCGGCGCGGCGAGCGGCGCGCCGGGCCTGCTCGCCGCAAGCGCGGACCTTTTGCCGTCACGGCTCATCGATGCCTACGGTCGCGGCATTTTCCCGTGGTATTCGGACGGCCAGCCCGTGCTGTGGTGGAGCCCCGACCCTCGCATGGTGCTCTTTCCGGCCGAGTTCAAGGTATCTGATTCGCTGCGCAAGACCTTGAAGCGCGTCGTGCGCGATCCGGTCTGGGAAATCCGCGTCGACGACGATTTTTCCGCCGTGATGCGCGCCTGCGCCGACACGCCGCGCGACGGCCAGCGCGGCACCTGGATCACCACGGACATCGTGGATGCGTACACCACATTGCACCGCGCGGGTAGCGCGCACAGCATCGAAACGTGGCACGACGGCGTGCGCGTCGGCGGGCTTTACGGCGTGTCGTTCGGGCGCATGTTCTTCGGCGAATCGATGTTTGCGCACAAGACCGATGCGTCGAAAATCGCGCTTGCGGCGCTCGTCGGACACTTGCGCCGCAATCAAATTGAGATGATAGACTGCCAGCAGAACACGTCGCATCTGGCGTCGCTGGGCGGCCGTGAGATCGCACGCCGCGCATTCGTGGCGCATCTCCGGCGGGCCACGGCGGAACCGGCGATCGGCTGGCGCTTCGACAAATCCGTCCTTCTCGACGTGCTGGCACGCTGAACGCTGCGCGCGACGCCCCGAGCGACACACGAAATGCAGCCGCCGCGCGCGCCCGGAAAGTGGAATCTACGCGCCGGTCGGCAACGACGAGACGACGCCTGCGAGAGCCGCCAACGTGACACATCCGAACGAGCTACCGCTGTCACCGCTTTCCGCGCTGCAATTCTATGCAACAGCGCCCTACCCTTGCAGTTATCTGGAAGGGCGCGTCGCGCGCTCGCAGGTCGCGACGCCGAGCCATCTGATCAACTCCGACGTCTACACCGAACTCGTCAAGGCCGGTTTCCGGCGTTCAGGCGTCTTCACCTATCGCCCGTATTGCGACGGCTGCCGCGCCTGCGTGCCGGTGCGCGTGCCGGTCGCGCGTTTCGTGCCGAACCGCTCGCAGCGGCGCGTGTGGAAGCAGCACGGCAATCTGGTGGCGAGCGTCGCGCCGCTGCACTACGACGAAGAACACTACGCGCTCTACATGCGTTATCAGTCGGCGCGGCATGCGGGCGGCGGCATGGATCGCGACAGCCGCGACCAGTACGAGCAGTTCCTGCTGCAGAGCCGGATCAATTCGCGTCTCGTCGAGTTCCGCGAACCCGCCGATCCTGCGCACGCGGACACGCCCGGCGTCCTGCGCATGATCAGCATGATCGACATCCTCGGCGACGGGTTGTCATCGGTGTACACGTTCTTCGAGCCGGACATGCCGAAGACGAGCTACGGCACGTTCAACATCCTCTGGCAGATCGAGCAGGCGAAGAGCCTCGACCTGCCGCACGTCTATCTCGGCTACTGGATTCGCGAAAGCGAGAAAATGGCCTACAAGGCGAATTTCCGGCCGCTGGAAGGTCTGATCGACGGACGCTGGACGCTCCTCGATCCCGCCAGCACGCAATCCGCCGGCACGCTGCCGATGCCCGGGCGCATCCACGGTCCGAGCCAGCCGAAATAGCCGCCGGAGCAACCCGCAGAGTGCGACCGGCCCGCCGTCCAAAGCCGCTAAAATAGCGGTCTTAAAAAAATCCGCCGTCGCCGGCTTTCATTTCGTGTTCAGTTCCCTCTACCCGATCGCGCGTTCGCATCTCTTCAAGATGGACGCGGAAGATGCTCATCACCTGACGCTGCGCATGCTCGGCGCCGCCGGCCGCACCGGGCTCGCCGGCATGCTCGCGAGACGCGGCCCCGATTCGCCCCGCACTGTCATGGGCATCACGTTCCGCAACCCGGTCGGCCTGGCTGCGGGCCTGGACAAGGACGGCGCGTGCATCGACGGGCTCGCCGCGCTCGGCTTCGGCTTCATCGAAGTGGGCACCGTGACGCCGCGCGCGCAGCCGGGCAATCCGCGTCCGCGCATCTTCCGGCTGCCGGAGGCGGACGCGCTCATCAACCGGATGGGCTTCAACAACCGCGGCGTCGATCAGTTCGTCGCCAACGTGAAGGCGGCGCACTATCGCGGCGTGCTGGGCCTCAACATCGGCAAGAACGCCGATACGCCGATCGAGCGCGCCGCCGAGGACTACCTTTACTGCCTCGAGCGCGTCTATCCGTTCGCGAGCTATGTGACGATCAACATTTCGTCGCCGAACACGAAGAATCTGCGGCAGCTGCAAGGCGCGGGCGAGCTCGATTCGCTGCTGGGCGCACTGAAGGAGAAGCAGGCGCGTCTTTCCGACCTGCACGGCAAGCTCGTGCCGCTCGCGCTCAAGATCGCGCCCGACCTCGACGACGAGCAGATCAGGTCGATCGCGGGCACACTGCTCGCTCACAAGATCGACGGCGTGATCGCCACGAACACGACGCTCTCGCGCACCGCTGTGACCGGCATGAAGCACGGCGACGAAGCGGGCGGCCTGTCGGGGCGGCCAGTCTTCGACGCATCCAACGAGGTGATCCGCAAGCTGCGCGCGGAAGTCGGCACGGAGGTGCCGATCATCGGCGTGGGCGGGATTTTCTCGGGCGAGGACGCGCGCGCGAAGCTCGCGGCGGGCGCGTCGCTCGTGCAGCTTTACACGGGGCTGATTTATCGCGGTCCGGCGCTTGTCCGCGAATGCGTCGACGCGCTCGCGTGAACGAGCCGATCCCGCATATAGACATGAGCAAACGGTATTACGCGGCGATTGCATTCTCACTATGATCGCCGCATCCGAAAAAAACGCTGTGCCCATCAAGAGGAAAACAACACAATGAAACTGTCCACGCTCAAGAAACTCGTCGCTGCCAGCCTGATCGGCGCGGCATTCACCGCCGTCACCACCGCGGCACACGCCGACGACCTGCTCGATCAGGTCAAGCAGCGCGGCACGCTGCGCGTCGGCCTGGAAGGCACCTTCCCGCCGTTCAACTCGAAAGCGCCGAACGGCGAGCTGGTCGGCTTCGATGTCGATATCGCCAAAGCCGTCGCCGCCAAGCTCGGCGTGAAGCCCGAGTTCGTCACGACCGAATGGAGCGGCATCATCGCGGGCCTGCAGGCAGGCAAGTTCGATGTGATCGTGAACCAGGTCGGCATCACCGACGCGCGCAAGCAGACGCTCGACTTCTCGCCGGCGTACACGTATTCGAACGCGCAATTGATCCAGCGTTCGGACGACAAGCGCGAGTTCAAGACGCTCGAAGAACTGAAGGGCAAGAAGCTCGGCGTCGGACTCGGCACGAACTACATGGACATGGCGAAGTCGGTGCCGGGCATCGACGTGAAGACCTATCCGGGCGCGCCCGAGTATCTGCGTGACCTCGCCGCCGGCCGTCTCGACGCGGCGCTCAACGACCGCCTGATGCTCGCGTATCTGCTGAAGAATTCGCAGTTGCCGCTGCGCACGGGCGCGAATGTCGGCGCGGGCAATCCGTCGGGCATTCCGTTCAAGAAGGGCAATCCGAAGTTCGCGAAGGCAATCGACGACGCGATGAACCAGCTCGAAGCGGACGGCACGTTCACGAAGATTTCGGACAAGTGGTTCGGCATCGACGTGACGAAGCCCGCGAAGTAAGTCTGCGCTTCTGGCGCTTCAGGGCGGCATCGTTCGACGGTGCCGCCCTTCGCTTTTTCCTCGCCGGTTATGATGTGCCGAATTTTCTGACTCGCCACGCCGGTTCTTTCACGTTCCCCCGTCCATGTCCACGACATCCCTGCTCGTTCAATCGGCGCCCGTGCTGGCGCAAGGTGCGCTGCTGACAATCAAGTTCGCGCTCTACTCGATGTTCTTCGGCCTCATCGCGGCCGTCGTGCTGGCGTTGATGGGCATCAGCCAGAATCGCGCGCTCGTCGCGATCGGTCGCTGCTATGTGAGCGTGATGCGCGGCACGCCGCTGCTCGTGCAGATTTTCGTCATCTACTATGGCCTGCCGAGCCTCGGCATCTCGCTCGAGCCCACACCCGCGGGCGTGATCGCGCTGTCGGCGAACGTCGCCGCGTATCTGTCGGAAAGCATGCGCGGCGCGATCCTCGGCATCCACACCGGACAGTGGCTCGCGGCCTATAGCCTCGGGTTGTCGCGCACGCAGACGCTGCGCTACGTGATCGGGCCGCAGGCGCTGCGCATCGCGGTGCCGAGCTTGTCGAACAGTCTCATCAGTCTGATCAAGGACACGTCGCTCGTCTCGGTCATCACCGTGACCGAGCTGTTGCGAAGCGCGCAGGAAGTGATCGCGGCGACCTATCAGCCGCTGCCGCTCTATCTCGCGGCGGCGTTCGTCTACTGGATTCTGTGCAGCGTGCTCGAATTCGTGCAGCGGATTTTCGAACGGCGTCTCGCGCTGCCGGGACGACACTGAGCGACATCGACGAAAAAGAGCCGCTGAAAAGCGGCTTTTTCGTATCAGTCGGTCTCGAAGGGAAAGCGCAGCTTCAGATCGCGCCGCGCGGCGTCGATGATCGCGATCATGCGCATCGACATCGCGTGCGGCATCACCGGGCTTTCCGTTTCGCCCGCGCGCAGCAGCTCGCAAAAATGCGCGGTTTCGTAGTTGAGGCCGCCGCCCGTGAAAGGCTCGTCGAGTTCGATCTTGCGTCCGTCGGTGTACGCAATCGTCGCGCGCGCCGGATTCCACCAGTTTTCGTGAATCGTCACCGTGCCGAGGGTGCCGCCGATGAGCGCATCGCCGCGGCCTTGCAGATCGAGGCCGCAGAACAATTGCGCGATGCCGCGTTCGTGGCGCACGTTCAGGCTCGCGAACACGTCGACGCCGGAGGCGCCGAGGCGGCCGATAGTCTGCACGTCGAGCGCCTCGCCGAGCCAGTCGACCGCAAGAAACGCCTCGTAGATACCGATGTCGAGCAGCGCGCCGCCGCCCGCTTCGAGCGAGAACGACGGATGATCGAGCGGCACGTGCGCGATCGAGCAACCCGCGCGCACGAGCCCGATTTCGCCGATGGAATCGTGCTCCAGATGCGCGCGCAGGCGGCGATACAGCGGATAAAACGGCGGCTTCATCGCTTCCATGAAGAGCAGCTTCGCCGCGCGCGCCGCGTCGATCATGCGCTGCAGATCGCGCGCGCTCACGGCGGCGGGCTTTTCGCACAGCACGGGTTTGCCCGCCGCGAAGGCGCGCAACGCGTATTCCGGGTGACTGTCCTGCAAGGTCGCGATGTAGAGCGCGTCGACATGGTCGAGCATCGCGTCGAATTCGTCGAACGCGCGTGCATCGAATGCGTCGGCCAATGCGCGCGCCGGTTCCGCGCGGCGCGACCAGACGGCCGCGAGGCGCGCGCCATCGACATGCGCGAGGCTTTCGGCGAAGCGCCGCGCGATGCGTCCCGCGCCGACGATGCCCCAGCGTATCGTTGCTGCGTTGATGTTCGTGTCGGTCAATCCTGCCTCCATGCGCCATGTTCGTCGTGCGACGCATTGTGCCTGATTGCATCGCATGTCGAATTCGCACGGCGCGCAGACGGCAAAAAGCCGGGACATGTCCCGGCTCCATGCTTGCGGCCCGATGGTCTCCTACGTCGCGCTATTTGAGGACGTCACACTCCCGCGGACGCATTCACATTCGGCGAGGCGGGCTGACTGTTCACCCGCTCCAGCGAGAACGCGCGGCCCACTTCTTCCGCGGCCAGATCGACGAGCGCGCGCGTCGCGGATTCGGCGGCGGCGGAATCCTTCGCCTCGATCGCCTCGACGACGCTCTTCTGCGCCGCGAGCGTCGCCTCACGCACGGACTCGATGCCGTCCACGATAGGATTGACCGTCACCAGCGCGCCGCGCACGATCGCCGTCATCTGGCGAAAGAACTGGTTGCCGCTCGCCGCGACGATGCGCGTGTGCAGCACCTCGTCGGCCGCCTGATACTCCGGCTCGCCGACCTGCAGGCGCGAGAGCGTGTCGAACGCGTCGCGGATGCCGGCGATCTCGTCCGGCGTCGCCCGTGCGGCGGCCAGCGCTGCCGCGCGCGGCTCGATCAGCATTCGGAATTCGATTACATCGCGCAAAAATGTCTGATCGGGCTTGGCGCGAAATCTCCAGCTCACCACGTCCTCGTCGATGAGACGCCAGTCGCTCATCGGACGAATACGTGTGCCCGTTTTCGGCCGCACGTCCAGCATGTGCCGCGCGAGCAGCATCGAGAGCGCCTCGCGCATGACGGTGCGGCTCACGTCGAACTCCTTCGAGAGGATGTCCTGCGGTGGCAGTATCGCGCCATATTTTTGCTCGACGATGCCGGAGACCAGTCCGTCCATGACCTTCGCCACCAGCGATCGCTCTTTGTTGTCATCCATCTCGCTTCTCCCCTTCTCGCCTGTTCCGTAGCCGTATGTATGAGCGCATCGCTTTCGCTTTCCCCGGGCTGCGAAAGGCACGACGAGTTCCCGACAGGCCCATTCGTCGTGCTAGATACGTTGCGTCTTCGTTGCTTCGAATGCCAGTTGGGAAACACCTGACAGGGTAATCCCTCTGACGTCGATATTTCGTCGATTCTTACCGCTTCGCGTGTATCCGCTGCACTCGCGCCGCGCGCGCGCAGGCATTCATCAGGGAAACTGAAGAATGGCGGCGTCGCAGCGCGGCGGGTGCGTTTTTCGGTCCCTTATGTCCTCGGACCGATCATGCACTCATTTGAGCAAGCATCTCGTAGGCGTTCTGTGCGAACGCGAACGGAAGGCCGCTGGCATGGGCCTTTTGTATGATCGGACGGTTTGAACGAAAGCACCGTGGCGCGGTGCGAGCGCGGCGATTCGTCAGCCCTATGCTTAAATCGCGCCATCCGTTGCTCGAGGCCTTCGCGCATCGAGCGCGAGCCGCTGGCGCTGCATCGCTTCGCGTTCCGTGAGCGTGTGCTGATAGACCGCCATGTAGTCGCTGCTTACTCTCTCGACCGAGAGCGGCTGCAGGTTTTGCCGCGCACGCGCCGCGAACTGGCCGCGCGCCTGCCCGTCGAGCAGGAGCCAGCGCAGTTTCGCCGCCGCCTGTTCGATATCGCCTGCGGGCACGAGCACGCCTGCCGCACCGTCGTCGAGCATTTCGGGAATGCCGCCCACGCGTGTCGCGACGATCGCGCAGCCCGCCTCGCGCGCCTCGGCGATCACGAGCGGCCCCGGATCCTGACGCGACAGGAGCGCGAAAATATCCGCGCTCGCGAAATAGGGCCGCGGATCGGCGACAAAGCCGGCGAAGTGCGTGATCTCCGCGATGCCGAGCTCTGCCGCGAGTGCTTCCATCGATGCTCGCTCGGGGCCATCGCCGACGAGATACAGATGCGGCTCGGCCATGAACTCCCGCTCGCTCTCCGACTGCTCGCGCACGAGCGCGAACGCTTGCAGCAGATCCGCGATGCCTTTCCTGCGATACATGCCCGCCACGCAGACGATGTTCGGATGCCTAAGGCGCAGCGGCTTCGCGGCGGGCCGGCACACGAGGCGCGGCGCGCCCACGGCGCCGTTGAGCACGATCGACATGCGCCCGGGATCGATGCCGCGCGCCTCCAGATCCAGCGCGAGCGCGCGGCTCACGGCGACCATGCGATCGCCCGCGCGCACGAGCGATGCGCTTTTCTGCAGTTCATGATGAACCGTCGTCACGAGCGCGAAACGGCGCCGCATGCTGGAAAAACGCGAGATGAGCGCACCGGTCATCATGTGCGCATGCACGATGTCGGGATCGAAACGATCGATGAGACGATTGAAGCCCGCGATCATTGACGGCACGCGCCAGGGCTGCCGCGATTGCTGCAGCGGAATATGCAGGATGCCGTGACGGCGCAGGAGCGGCTCGAACCCGCCGCCGGACGACGCGATCACGACATCCTGACCCATGCTCGCCTGCATGCAGGCGAGATCGACCATCATGTTGACGGTGCCGTTGCCGATCGTCTGCGCGTGATTGGCGAGATGGACTATTCGCATGAGATAGGCTGTTTTTGCGCTCGCCGGCGCTGGCCGGCTGCGTCGATCTTATTGTTTCGAGGACACGCTTGGTTATTGCGCCGCTATTTCGTCGCTATTGCGCCTTCCTTGCCTCGATGCCCGGATGGTCTACGCCTTCAATGCCGCCGACTCGTGCGTTCCTTTGCGTCGCTCGTGGCGCTTACAGCAACTCGTACGTGGTGGCGCGCTCGCTCGGCGCGAACCGCGCCTTGCCCGTGCCGGACGTCTCGCGCGGCTGACGGCTCTTTCTCGTCAGACCGATGTAGGGCATGCCATGCTCGAGGAACGGGCCTTCGGTCTTGCGAAAGCCGAACGCCTCATAGAAGCCTCGCAGACTCACGGGCGCGCTCAGGCGCACGCCGCGGCCGGGCCAGCGCTCGGCGGCCACCGCCAGCACGCGTTCGATCAGAGCGTGCGCGGTGCCATCGCCACGACGCAGCGGGCTCGTCAAGATCTTGTCCACCACGACCTCCGGATCTTCCGCATCGCCTTCGTGAATGCGTGCATAGGCGAGCAC
Organism: Caballeronia sp. INML1; assembly: GCF_023631085.1. Lineage (NCBI taxonomy): Bacteria > Pseudomonadati > Pseudomonadota > Betaproteobacteria > Burkholderiales > Burkholderiaceae > Caballeronia > Caballeronia sp. INML1. The sequence continues at coordinate 80,980 of NZ_JALQDT010000019.1, forward strand.
GGGCATCGAGCGGCTCATGTCTTCGGCGGCGAATACATGCGTACCGGTTTCGTCGCGGCCATCCGGATCGAGATGGACATGCGACTGTTCGACGACGAACACCGCACTGCGCGCGCGCAAAATCAAATAAAGCTCACGCGCAGTGAGTTGTTCGAAATCCAGGGTTTTCCAGTTCATCGATTATCTCCATGCTTTACCGGCAATTACCGGCGTTACGACGATTGAACGTTACGTGCCGGCCCGCCCGGAATCAGTGCGCCATCGCACCGACCCACGCCTCGCGCGCCTTTCAAATAAGCTCGACCACACGCAAAAAGGCGTCCCGGGGAAAAAGACGCCTGCCCGACGATCGACACGACCACGCAACAGCCCTTCGATGCGGGCTGCCGCGCGCGTTCGCATGGCGTCGATAGCGCTCGCGTAATACGGCACCTTCATGGGAAAATCACAATGCATACCGCCATCGAACGCGACAGAGACGCACAACGAAAAGGACACTCGCTCGGACGCGCACGCGGTATCGAACGCCGGCCCTGCCGGCCCGAGGTCACGGCATGAGCGCGTTCCATACGAGCGGTGTGACGGATTCAGGCGCGAGTCGTTCCCGCGTCGTATCGCTCGATCCTTTACGCATGCGTGCGCGGCGCCATCATGCGCATGCGCTGCATCGCGGCGAGCGCATCTGGCGCGAGGCCGTCGCGCCCGTCAATCTGTGGATTGAAATCCTGCACGGCAACGGGCTCGAACCGCGCGCCGCGCTGGCCTTCACCGTTGCTCAGGACTTCGAAGCCGATCAGTTCACGCTCGGCAAGCTGCCGCTGGACGACATCGAAACGCTCTATGGCCTGCAAGTTCAGGAGCTTTCCGTGTTCGATTCGCTCGAAGAGCGCGCACTCGTGCAGACGCGCCGCGCGAACATCGTGCTCGTCGAAGTGGATGCGTTCTTTTTGCCCGACATGCGCACGGCGTCGTATCACCGCGAACATGCGAAAACGACCATCGGCATCGATGTGATCGATCCCGACGCGCGGCGTCTCGGCTACTTTCATCACACGGGTTATCACCTGCTCGACGGTGACGATTACGACGGCGTACTGCGTTCTCAGGCGACGCCGCAGCCCGCACTCTTTCCGCACGTCGAATTCGTCAAGCGGGTACGGGAACCGGTGTCCGGCACGCCGCTCGCCGAGGCCTCCGCCGACGCGCTGTGCGCGCATCTGTTACGGCGTCCGATGCACAACCCCATCGCGCGCTGGCGCGCTGCCTTTCCCGAGCATGTCGATACGATGATCGCGCGCGGCGAATCGTACGCGCGCCTTTACGCGTTCAATGTGATGAGACCGCTTGGGGCCAACTTCGAATTGCTCGCGCATTACCTGCAATGGATGCGCGAACAAGGCTTCGACATTCCCGTTCAGACGCACGCGGGCGCACGAAAGATCGCAAGCGAAACGATGGTCATGCAGTGCCGGCTCGCGCGTGCGCTTTCGCGCGGACGTCACGAGCTTTGCGAGGCATCGTTCGACGCCATCGAGGACGCGTACGAACGCGTTATTCCTCCGCTCGCGAATATCGTGTGTTGACCGAATGCGGGCGCAATCGCATTACGCGCCGATTTGTATAAGCAAACGCTTGTCGCTTAAACATATTCGAACCGCTAATTCAAGGGGTTTTTCACTCGCTTACCTGAATTGTGAAGTCGGTTCGTGACTTCGTTATGTCTTCACTGCAATTCGGGCGATGGGTTTTTTGCATGCTTAAATCGGTGCCGCATGAAATTGTCCGCAATGAAACATTTCCGGGCACCGCGCCTCGCATGGTCCAGATGTATCTCAAAGTATCGATCCGACGAAATGCGCGCAAACGTTTGACGAAGAAACGCCGTCGCTTGTGGCGCCTGACAGGTTAGCGCAAGCCCTGTGTGAGCCATTCCGCGTGCGGTTGAGCGCTCGGTGCACGCGCACATGCGAGTCCCCGCGTACCGATTTTTCACTTCGTGCAAGCGACGCATCCTTTCCGCTTCATGAAGCGCCTCGCGGCAGACTTTTCCGATCGCCCGCGATACCCCGTCTGGCAAGGCTCCGGGGGCAATCGAGCGCTGGCGAAAATGACGGGCGTTAGCAAGCCCGCTAGGGCGATGGAACATGGATGAATCATTTTCCATTGTCCCTACGAAAGAAGGTGTGCTGTCGAGGGGATGTCGACCTGTGAGGCCTGTCGCACGGTGATTGCAAAACTCTGAACCGCCAAACGGGGGGATTGCGCTGATGAAACGTATCGGTGCCCGCGCGCATTCCTAAGACCACCGATGTTCAAGACTGAAACAAAAACGCCGCGCTGCGCTGCAATACAAAAACCGCCTTATTTATGAGGCCCCGCCAGCATTGCGATTGCGCGCATTGGCACAGTCCTCGCTAATAGAGTCGCGCAACCCGAAAAAACGCGAAACAACAAATTCAATCCACGCGTGAACGGGCGGCTACGGGGCTGGCGAGATGCTTCATCGACGGGTTCGCTACGAGACCACAGTCGAAAACGATCACGCCAGTAAATAAAAACTGAAGCGCAACGCGCGAAGTTACGAGAGAGAACAAATCATGCTGACCCTCCAGTCCGACCTGCACGGCAACCATCTGCTTGGCGCACTTCCGGCCCACGAATGGCAGGCGCTCACGCCGCATCTCGAACTCGTGCAACTGCGCACCGAGCAACTGCTGTGCGACTCAGGCCAACGTATTCACCACGTTTATTTCCCGACGACGGCGATCATCTCGCTGCTGCATACGATGGAAGACGGCGGCTCGGTCGAGATCGCCGCGGTGGGCCGCGAAGGCATGACGGGCGTGCCCGTGCTGACGGGGGGCGAAACGATGCCGACGCGCGTGCAGGTGCAGTGCCCGGGCTTCGCCTATCGCATGAGCGCGCAGGCCCTGCGCGAACAGTTCGGCCGCTCGGACTTCCTGCGCCGCCTGATGCTGCTCTATATGCAAGCGCTTCTCACGCAGGTCGCGCAGACGGCCGCGTGCAACCGGCATCACTCGTTGAACAAGCAACTTTGCCGCTGGCTGCTGATCGAAATCGATCGCACCGCGTCCAACGAGCTGCAAGTCACGCAGCAACTGATCGCCGACATGCTCGGCGTGCGCCGCGAAGGCGTAACCGAAGCGGCCGGCAAGCTTCACGACGCGGGTCTCATTCATCACAGCCGCGGCTGCATCAAGGTCGTGGATCGCGAGGGACTCGAAGCCCGCGCCTGCGAGTGCTATGGGCTCGTCAAGCGAGAGTTCGACCGACTGCTCCCGCGTCTTCGTGCAACCGAGGCGGCCTCTGCCTCCAGTGTTTAACGGCTTGGATTAATGCAAGAAAAAAATCACGACTTGTTTTCATGGCTGGCACGTTGTCTTGATGTCTGTCTCATCATCGCGGGCGGATTGATCGCGCATGACGTACGCTTTTCCTCGCTCGATTTCAGCGATATCGAAAGGCTTCTGATCGCGTTCAACTCCGCACTCGCTCTTCTGCTTTTCCCGGCTTTCGGCGTGTACGAGACCTGGCGCGGCAAGCCGTTCGCCATGATGCTGGCGCGCGTCACGCTGGCGTGGATGGCGGTGGTCGCCGCGGGCCTTCTGCTCGCGTTCACGCTGCATCGCATGGATACCGTGTCGCGGCTGTGGTTCGCGTATTCCACGCTCATATCCGGCGCGCTCATCATCGCGGCGAAACTGCTGGCGTATTCAGCCTTGCGCCTGATGCGCGGGCGCGGCCTGAACCAGCGCACCGTGGCGATCGTCGGCGCGCAAGGCTTCTCGCGCACCTTGCTCGCGCATCTGTGCAGCACGCCCGAGCAGGGCTTCACGCCCGTGTGCGTGCTGGACACGACCGGGGACGCGGAACTGCATGCGACCGGCGCAGGCGGCGTGAACGCCCCGACGACGGCAATCGGCATGGGAGGCAATCGTTTGCCCGTGCTGAACGACTTCGACGATCTCGTGGACAAAGTGCGCGCCGAAGGCATCGACGAAGTGTGGCTCGCGCTGCCCCTGTCGCAGGAGCACACGATCTACCGGTTCGTGCACGCGCTGCGGCACGACTTCGTGAATCTGCGGCTGATTCCGGACACGCGCAGCATCTCGCTCTTCAATCATTCGATGACGGATGTCGCCGGACTCGCGACCATCGACCTGACGGCGTCGCCCGTCAATTCGTTGCAGATGTGGCCGAAGATGCTCTTCGACCGCCTCTTCGCGGCGACGGCGCTCCTCGCGCTGTCCCCTCTGCTGATCGCGATCGCGATCGCCGTGAAGACGACGTCGAAGGGTCCGGTGTTCTTCACGCAACATCGCAAGGGCGCGGACGGACGGCCGTTTCGCATCTACAAATTCCGCTCGATGGGCGTGCATCGGGAGCACAAGGGTCACGTGACGCAGGCGACGCGCAACGATCCGCGTGTGACGAAGGTCGGCGCGATTCTGCGGCGCACGAGTCTCGACGAGCTGCCGCAGTTCCTGAATGTGCTGTTCGGGCACATGTCGGTCGTCGGTCCGCGCCCGCACGCGCTCGAGCACGACGATCTCTACAAGGACCTCGTCTACGGCTACATGTTCCGCTACCGCATCAAGCCTGGCATCACGGGCTGGGCGCAAGTGAACGGCTATCGCGGCGCGACGGAAAAAGTGGAGCAGATGCAGAGCCGCGTGAAGTTCGACCTCTTCTACATCCAGAACTGGTCGTTCTGGTTCGACATCAAGATCGTCGCGATGACGATGTTCAAGGGATTCATCGGACGCAACGCGTACTGATCGATTCAGCAGCAGAAAGCGCGGCACGCCCACGTCGGGCGGCCGCGCGTTTTGTCTTTACTTGTAGTCGATGCGCTCGACGCCCGTTTCGGTGCCGAGCAGACAGATGTCCGCGCCGCGCGCGGCGAACAGCCCGACCGTGACGACGCCGGGCCACGCATTGATCCGTGCTTCGAGCGCGCGCGGATCGGTGATCGACAGGCCCTTCACGTCGATGATTTCGTTGCCGTTGTCGGTGATGAACGGCGAGCCGTCCTTCGTCACACGCACGATCGGCACGCCGCCGAGCGCCGCGAGCTTGCGGCCGATCGCGGTGCGGGCCATCGGCACGACTTCCACGGGCAGCGGGAACGTGCCCATCACCGGCACGCGCTTGCTCGAATCGGCGATGCACACGAACACGTCCGCCACAGACGCGACGATTTTCTCGCGTGTGAGCGCGCCGCCGCCGCCCTTGATCATCGCGCCGCTCGCGTCGATTTCATCGGCGCCGTCGACGTAGATCGAGAGCGTCTCGATGTCGTTCAGATCGAACACCTTGAAGCCGTGCGATTCCAGTCGCGCAGTCGTCGCGAGCGAACTCGACACCGCGCCGCGATAACGCGCCTTCGACTTCGCGATGGCGTCGATGAAACAGTTGGCCGTCGATCCGGTGCCGACGCCGATGATCGCGCCTTCCGGCACGTTCGCGTTTACGTAGTCGGCTGCGGCCTGGCCGACGAGTTGCTTGAGTTCGTCTTGAGTCATGGGAGCGGTGCTGCTTATCGGTGAAAAACGGAATTTTATCGGAGCGCGCGAGGCGCATCCTCCGATCATGCCATCGCGCGCAGGAAGCCGAGCGGATCGTGCGAGCGCGCGACCGATGCGATGAACGCGAACACGATAATCGCCAGAACGCCATACACGGCGCGCGCGCCCTTCGTGCGACCGCGCTTGAGCGCAAACGTGCCGAGCACGACATAGACGACGAGGCCCGCGATTTTTGCGCCGAGCCACGCGGCGTTCGCGGAGAAGCCGATGATCGCGACCAGCGCGATGGCGCTTGCGAGCAACAGCGTGTCGACGATGTGCGGGAGGATTTTCGTCGCGCGCGTCGTGAGGAGCCGCGAATTCGTCAGCATCCAGATCCAGCGCAGCACGAAACCGGCGATGGACACGCCCGCGAAGATCATGTGGAGCGCGCGCAGCGGCAGAAAATAGTCGCTCATCGGGCTTCCTTTTAGTTGGAGAAGTACTTGTCGAGCAAGGCTTGGGCGATGGCGTCGCTTTCCGCGTCCGCATTGCCCGCGTAGTCCGACGGACGGAAGTGCATCTGGAAGGCGCTGAAAACGCGGCGTGTCTTCTCGTCAAGCACGCCGTCGGTCGCGATGTCGTAACCGTAGCGCTTCAGCTTTTCCTGCAGCGCGCGCACGTCGCTCGGCGCTTTGGGATCGCGTCCGGCGAGATGTGCGGCCACGGTTGCGTCGTCGGGCCATGCGCCCACGCCGGCATCGTATAGCGCTCGCCACGGAAAAAGCGGGCCCGGGTCGATCTTGCGTTGGGGTGCGATATCGCTATGGCCGACGACGCGCGTCGGCGGGATCCGGCAGCGCGCGACGATATCGCGCGAGAGTTTGATGAGCGCGTCGATCTGCGCGGGCGGATACGGCTGCCACTTGCGGTCGCCGCCTTGTTCACCGATAGGCCCGAGGTTCACATTCTCGATGCCGATCGAGGACGCGTTCAGTTCCGTCGCGCCTTGCCAGGAACTCACGCCGGCGTGCCAGGCGCGCTTGTCTTCGGGCACCAGCTGATAGACGACAGGCTCGCCCTTTTCGATGCGGGGGGCGTCGGGGACCACGTAATGCACGCTGACCTGATCGCCCGTGAGCACCGCGAGCGATCGTGTCTCGTCGATCTCCGTGTAGTGCATCACGAGGAAACGGACGCGGGAGTCGGCGTTTTTGGCGTGATACCGGGTGTCGGCGATGTAGGTGCCGCGGTCGATCTGGGTGGTGGTGCAGGCGGTGAGGATGCACATCGATATCGATGCGGCTAAGCCGAGCGCTTTTCTTATGCCTATCACGATTGCCTTTCCCGAATCGATCGCACGTGCATCCAGTGAATCTGCAGCGCTTCGCGACTTGGTCGTTGCTGAGGATGCTTCGGCAAACGAAGCAAACGTCCTTCGAGCGAGGCGTATTCGCTTTCTCGCAGCGCTCGAGCGATCGACACTTCGTGAGTCAACGGATCGATCGCGATCAACGCGCGGTCGTAGAGTGTGTGCAAGTCGGCGCGCAGCAAGAGTCCGTTTCGGACGTCGTTGGTTTCCGGGCCCATGTAGCCGCAGATGTGAGCGGCTTCGAGAACCTGTGGGACATCGCAGCCCGTTAGCGCGCAACGCTGTTCATAGGCATTGAGCAAGGCCTTGCGGAACGCGGGCTGCCCTTGACGCATGACGATGGCGGAGAGTGTCTTTTTGCGGGCATCTTCGATACTCGAGGGATTGAAAGCTCCGCTTGCTTCGACTTGCGCCCCCGCCTCGGTTTCGGCCTTGATTTCGGCCTGCGCGGGCCTCTCGGCTTCGCGCCGCAACGTGAAACTCGTGGGCATCGAGCCTTGGTGCGAGACGTATTCGAAGGAACCTTCGTACTTGAATCCAGCGCCCGGGTACTCGTACTTTCTCGTGCGATAAAACAGCAGAAGCTCGAGGCCACGAAGCCGATGTTCGACGATCAACGAGTCTGAACGTCCAGCGTTCTGCCCTTGCCAGTGCAGGACGTCGCCTTCGAGCTTATCGACATACTGAACACGGTCCGGCGTTTTCGTCTCGGTGACGAACAGCAGAACCGAATCGAAACCCGCTGGGCGGAACACGCCCGTATTGATCGTCGCGTCCTGGGTATCGAGAACACCCTTCAACTGCTCGCGCGTGTACACGCTTTTTGCGGCGAGCAGATCACTAAGTCGATTTAACGCCATGACTGATGTTCGAAGCTTCGAATTGCCGATGTGACTAGTGGACGCCGGCCGTTACTTCTTCACCTGCCTCTGCCTCACCGCCTCGAACAAGCAAACCCCGCTCGCCACCGACACATTCAAACTCTCGACCGTCCCCGCCATCGGGATATTCATGACCTCGTCGCACGTCTCGCGCGTGAGCCTGCGCATACCCTCGCCTTCCGCGCCGACGACGATCGCCACGGGTCCGTCCAGCTTCGTCTCATAGAGCGAAGCCGTCGCCTCGCCCGCCGTTCCGATCACCCACACGCCCGCGTCCTTGAGCTCGCGCAGGGCGCGCGCCAGATTCGTCACGGTGATGTACGGCACGCTCTCGGCCGCCCCACTCGCCACCTTTGCCGCCGTCGCGTTCAACCCGGCGGAGCGGTCGCGCGGCGCGATCACCGCATGCGCGCCGGCCGCATCCGCGACGCGCAGGCACGCGCCGAGGTTATGCGGATCGGTGACGCCGTCGAGCACCAGCAGCAACGGCGTGCCCGAGATGCCGTCGAGCAGTTCCGCCAGGTTCTGCGCGAGCGGAAGATCGTTCGCGCGCGCGACGATGCCCTGATGCTGGATGTTGCCCGCGAGCCCCCACAGGCGCGATTCGTCCGCCGCGATCAGCCGCACGCCCGCTTCCTTCGCGGTCCGCAGAAAGTCCTGCATGCGCCGGTCCTTGCGTGTGGGGTCGTACAGCACCTCCTCGATCGAGGATGCGTCCGCGCGCAAACGTGCGGTCACTGCGTGAAATCCGTATAGAACCTTGAGACGTGACATGACTGATTCGAACCTTCGGTGAAAACTTGAAAAGCACGACGCGGTCCGAAGCACGAAGCATCGGACCGCGCGTATTCGATGGCGACAGTATTGCGCCCCGCCCTAACGCTTCTTGCGCGCCGGCCGCCCCTGCGGCGCCGACTTCGACGCCGCACCGCGTTTCTTCGCCGCGCCAGCGCGCGGGTTTGTTGAAATCGGCGCACCCTTTTTCGTGCCGCCACGGGCGCGCGTGCCCGGCAGGTCGTCGTCGCCGAACGGGCGGATACGCGGTCCCGCCCCGCCATTGCCGACGTTCGCGGTCTCGCCCGCTACCACCGGCGGACGCGGCGCCGGCGGCTTCACCGGCGTATCGCGGACGAGCCGGAAATCGATCTTGCGCGCATCGAGATCGACGCGGCCCACCTGCACACGCACGCGATCCGACATCCGGTAGCGGATGCCCGTGCGCTCGCCGCGCAGTTCGTTCTTGATCTCGTCGTACTGGAAATAATCCGAGCCGAGTTCGGTCACGTGCACGAGACCTTCGATGAAAAGGGAATCCAGCTGCACGAAGATGCCGAACGACGTCACGCCGTTCACCATGCCGCCGTATTCCTCGCCGAGCTTGTCGCGCATGAAGTAGCACTTGAGCCACGCCTCGACATCGCGCGAGGCTTCATCGGCGCGGCGTTCGTTCGACGAGCAATGCAGACCGAGCTCCTCCCAGATCGCGACGCTGTTGCGCGCGCGGCCTCGCGCGGTGTCGTCGGCTTTCTGCATCTCGCGCGCCGCTTTGGTGAGGCCGGTGCTCAGCGATACATCGTGACCGATGTCCGGCAGATACTTCTTGCCCTGCAAGATCGCGTAGATCGCGCGATGTGTGAGCAGGTCAGGATAGCGTCGAATCGGGCTCGTGAAGTGCGCGTACGCCTCATACGCGAGTCCGAAATGGCCGATATTGTCCGGGCTGTACACGGCTTGCTGCATCGAGCGCAATACCATCGATTGCAGCATCTGGGCATCGGGCCGGTCGCGGATCTGCGCGATCAGCGCGGCGTAATCGCTCGCGTGGGGCTTCGCACCGCCGGTCAGCGTGAGGCCGACGCCGCGCAGGAACGTGCGCAGATTCTCCAGCTTCTCTTCCGTCGGCCCGGCATGCACGCGATACAAACCCGGATGCTTGTTGCGCTTCAGGAAGTCGGCCGCGCAGACGTTCGCGGCCAGCATGCATTCCTCGATCAGCCGATGCGCGTCGTTGCGATGACGCGGCACGATCTGCTCGATCTTGCCCTGCGAGTTCACGACGATGTAGGTCTCGGTCGTATCGAAATCGATCGCGCCGCGTTTCTGGCGCGCGGCATGCAGCGACTTGTACACGCCGTAGAGATCCTGCAACTGCGGCAGGATATCGGCGCGCTTCGCCGCTTCCGGACCCTTCGTATTGGTGAGTACGGCCGCGACTTCGGTGTACGTAAGACGCGCCGCCGAATGCATCACGCCCGGATAGAACTGATACGCCTTGATTTCGCCGCGCGCCGTGATGACCATATCGCACACGAGCACGCAGCGGTCGACATTCGGATTTAGCGAACACAGTCCGTTCGACAGCTTTTCCGGCAGCATCGGAATCACGCGGCGCGGGAAGTACACCGACGTGCTGCGATCGAGCGCATCGACGTCGAGCGGCTCGCCGGGCCGCACATAATGCGACACGTCCGCGATCGCGACCAGCAGGCGGAATCCCTGACCGCGCCCGACCGCCACCGGCTCGCAATAGACGGCGTCGTCGAAGTCGCGCGCGTCCTCGCCATCGATGGTGACGAGCGGCACGTCGCGCAGATCGACGCGATGGCGGATATCCACCGGGCGCACTTCGTCGGGCAGCTTGGCGGCCGAGCTCAGCGCGGCGTCGCTGAACTCATGCGGCACGCCGTATTTGCGCACCGCGATCTCGATCTCCATGCCGGGATCGTCGATATCGCCGATCACTTCGGCCACGCGCCCGAGCGGCTGCGAGTGACGGCTCGGGAAATCCGTCAGATCGACGGACACCACTTGTCCGACCTTCGCCTTCTTCGGATTTTGCGTGATGAGGATGTCGTGACCGATGCGCTTGTCTTCCGGCACCAGAATGAGCGCGCCGTTCTCGTTGACGAGGCGTCCGATGATGCGCTTGTTCGCGCGATCGGTCACCTCGACGATATGCCCTTCCGGCCGCCCGCGCCGGTCATATCCGACGATGCGCGCGAGCACGCGGTCGTTGTGCATGACCTTCTGCATTTCGCCGTTGGGCAAGAACAGATCGTCCTGACCGTCGTCGCGGATCAGGAAGCCGAAGCCGTCGCGATGTCCCTGTACGCGGCCCGCCACAAAATTCGACGGATGCGTGAGTTGATAGTGGCCGCGCTTGTCGAGGCGGATTTGCCCGTCGCGTTCCATTGCCGCCAGTCGCTTGAAAAATCCTTCGCGCTCCTGGCGCTTGATCGACAGTGCCTCGGCAATGTCGTTCGCGGCATGCGGTGTCTCGCTCGTGCGCAGCACGCCGAGAATTTCTTCGCGGCTCGGAATCGGATACGGATATTTGCTCAAGGGCGTAGTCGTGATTTTTCTCGTTGGACGGGACTTTTGCGGTGCTTTGCAACCAATAATGCGGTCATCGTTGCGGGTCATTCTAACACCCGTCTTTTCAGCCTCACGGGGCTGGCAAGCCGATACGGCGAGCCCGGCGCGTCGTTACGCGCATTGCTACGAAACGCTTGACAGGCACATTGGGGTCGCTATAATGGCGTTCTTTGCTGGACGCAAAGCAAATTTGCAGCACACGCACCCTTGCCCAGGTGGCGGAATTGGTAGACGCACTAGGTTCAGGTCCTAGCGGTGGCAACACCGTGGAGGTTCGAGTCCTCTCTTGGGCACCAAGGTCCCTCTTTCGCGATACGCTGATTCAAGCGCATCGCACGCAAAAGCCCCACGCATCGTCGTGGGGCTTTTTGTTTCCCGCCTTCATTTTCTATTCGATTTTCTTTCGTTTCTGATTCGGCTCTTTCCATACCGAATTGAAACTGAATCGAATCCGTATTCTCCGATTCATATCGCTCACGCGCGAACGCGGATTCGCCCGCTCGCTTAAGCAATCGATTAATCGACGGCGTACACTCGCACGGACGAAACCCCGCAACGCCCGGTCCACGCGCCTGCGGCCGTTTCGCTAATTGCTAAAACCGCACAAGCAACCCTCGCCAATCGATTATCGAATCGGAGAAACTGGCAATGAGCTGGACGCGCGAACAAAGAAACGTGACGATTGCCGCCTATTTGGGCTGGACCCTCGACGCATTCGATTTCTTTCTGATGGTCTTCGTATTGAAGGATATTGCCGCGGAATTCAATACGAAGATCCCGGACGTCGCCTTCGCGATCACGCTCACGCTGGCGATGCGCCCGCTGGGCGCCCTGCTCTTCGGCCGGCTCGCGGACAAATTCGGCCGCCGCCCTACGCTGATGATCAACATCGCGTGCTACTCGCTGCTCGAGTTGCTTTCCGGCCTCTCCCCGAATCTCACGACGCTGCTCATCCTGCGCGCACTCTTCGGCATCGCGATGGGCGGTGAGTGGGGCGTCGGATCGGCACTGACGATGGAAACCGTGCCGACCGCCGCACGCGGCGTCGTTTCGGGGCTTTTGCAGGCGGGCTATCCGAGCGGCTATTTGCTTGCGTCGATCGCTTTCGGCGTGGTGTACCCGTTCGTCGGGTGGCGCGGGATGTTCTTCATCGGCGTCGCGCCTGCCCTGCTCGTGATGTACGTGCGTGCGCACGTGCCTGAATCGCCGGCGTGGCGTGCGATGGAAAAGCGCCCGCGCCCCGGCCTCATCGCCACGCTCAAGCGAAACTGGACGCTCTCGCTCTACGCAATCGTGCTGATGACCGCGTTCAATTTCTTCTCGCACGGCACGCAGGATCTTTATCCGACCTTCCTGCGCGAGCAGCATCATTTCGATCCGCATACCGTGTCGCTCATTACGATCACGCTGAATGTCGGGGCGATCGTCGGCGGGCTGTTTTTCGGGGCGCTGTCTGAGAAGATCGGCCGGCGAGTGACGATTTTCATCGCCGCGTTGATCGCGTTGCCGGTGCTGTCTCTGTGGGCATTCTCGACGACGCCTCTCATGCTCGCGATCGGCGCGTTCCTCATGCAGATCTCGGTGCAAGGCGCGTGGGGCGTGATTCCGGTCCATTTGAACGAAATCTCGCCCGATGAGATTCGCGCGACCTTCCCGGGACTCGTGTACCAGCTCGGCAACTTGCTCGCGGCGGTGAACGCGACGATGCAGGCGTCGCTCGCCGCATCGCACGGCAACAACTACGGCATGGCGATGGCGATCGTCGCGGGCGTCGTCGCCGTGGTGATCGCGGGGCTGATTTTCTTCAGCCACGAGCGCAGAGGCATCGATATGACGCGCTCCGCGCGCGAAGCAGGCGCCACGGGATAGCCGTGCCCAACGGAGACTGCCTCGCATTGCGCGGGGGCGACGCATTCAACCGCGCGATTCGGAATGCAATCCCGTGGCGCCACGCTCATGAACGCGAGGTGCCGGAAAGGCGAGCATCCGCAACAGGGAATTCGTATTCCGCGGACGCAGCGCAACGACGCCTTGCAGTCCCTTTCGATACCGGTAGACCGTCGCCTCCGACACGTTCACGCCGCGCGAAACCGCCGCGACCGACGCGCCGTGCTGCAACAGCGCCAGCGCCTGAAATTTGCGTTTGGGATCGATCCGTCCTCCGGCGGCGGCGCTCGGTGATACTTCGATCACGCGAATATCCTTGTGCAGCATTTCGAGCGCGGCCCCTTCCAGCGACGTGGAGCGATAAGCATAGCCACCATCTTCGTTGCCGAACACATAAAGCCTGTTGTCGTAGATGTAGCTTTGGTCGATCGCCGCGATCTCTCGAAATAGCGAGTTGATTTTTAGCTCCACCGGGTAAACACATTTGTTTAGGAACACTTATTCTCCTGTTGCTGCTTGTTCAGGGCAGGTGATTGCTGCCTACAGGAGGAGTTCTGTAGTTTTGCGATCGTCGTGAGCGGGTCTGCCAACTCACTCACGACATGTCCTACGGGTCCCGGCTCCGCGCTAGCGGACCCGGGATCGACACCACGCGCGCGCCCCGACCGGCCAGATCGTCGCGCGCCCACTGTGCGCCGCGCATTCTTGAGCCGCCGCGTGCTGGCGACTTTTCGCAAGATCCTGCCGGAGATGTCGTCGACGGAGCGTGACGCCATAGAAGCCGGCACCGTCTGGTGGGACGCCGAACTTTTTTCGGGGCGCCCGCGATGGGACAGCCTGCTCGAACACGGCGCGCCGAAGCTGACGCAGGAGGAGCAAAGCTTCATCGACAACGAATGCGCGCGGCTGTGCGAGTTGTCGAACGACTGGGACACGACTGCGATCTGGCAGGACTTGTCGCCGCAAGCGTGGGCCTACATCAAGGAACAGGGCTTTCTCGGCATGATCATTCCGAAGCGTTACGGCGGAAAGGCGTTCTCCGCGTACGCGCACTCGCAGGTGATCATGAAGCTCGCGACGCATTCATCGGCGGCGGCTGTATCGGTGATGGTGCCGAATTCGCTCGGCCCCGCCGAACTGCTGCTGCACTACGGCACCGAGGAACAGAAGAACCACTATCTGCCGCGTCTCGCGCGCGGCGACGACATTCCGTGCTTCGCGCTCACCAGCCCTTACGCGGGATCGGACGCCGCCGCGATCCCGGATGTCGGCGTCGTGTGCCGCGGCATCCACGAGGGCCGCGAGACGCTCGGCTTTCGCGTTACCTGGGAAAAACGCTACATCACGCTTGGGCCGATCGCGACCGTGCTCGGCCTCGCCTTTCGCGCGCTCGACCCCGACCAACTGCTCGGTGACGACGCCACACCGGGCATCACCTGCGCGCTCATTCCGACGAACCATCCCGGCGTCGACATCGGACGGCGGCACTGGCCGCTCAACGCCGTGTTCCAGAACGGCCCGAACCGGGGCAAGGATGTGTTCATCCCGATGGACTGGGTCATCGGCGGGCGCGCACAGGTGGGCAACGGCTGGCGCATGCTGATGGAATGCCTCGCCGCCGGGCGTGCGATCTCGCTGCCTTCGTCGAACGTCGGCATGGCGAAGCTCGCCGTGCGCGGCACGGGCGCATACGCCGCCGCGCGCCGGCAGTTCCGCACGTCGATCGGGCGCTTCGAGGGCATTCAGGAAGCGCTCGGTCGCATGGGCGGCAACCTGTACGTGATGGACGCGGCGCGCCGCCTGTCCGCGCAGGCGGTCGATCTCGGCGAGAAACCTTCGGTCATTTCGGCGATCGCGAAGTATCACATCACGGAACGGGCGCGCAAGGTGATCAACGACGGCATGGACGTCGTCGCCGGCAAGGGCATCTGCATGGGGCCGTCGAACTTTCTCGCGCGCGCGTATCAGCAGATGCCGATCTCGATCACCGTCGAAGGGGCGAACATCCTGACGCGCTGCCTCATCATCTTCGGACAAGGCGCGATCCGTTGTCATCCCTACGTGCTCAGGGAGATGGCTGCGACGCGAGAAGCCGATCCGCGCCGGGCGCTGCGCGATTTCGACGACGCGTTTTTCGGCCACGCGAGCTTTCTCGCGTCCAACGCGGTACGCAGCCTCGTGTATGCCTTCGGCGGCAGCGCGCTCATGCGCAAGCCCGCGCGCGCCGATGCGCGTCTTCTGCCCTACTACCGCGCAGCCACGCGCCTGTCGAGCGCGTTCGCGTTGTTCGCCGACGTGTCGATGCTCGCGCTCGGCGGCGAGCTCAAGCGCCGCGAGCGTCTGTCGGCGCGGCTCGGCGACATCCTCTCGCAGTTGTACCTGCTATCCGCGACGCTCAAGCGCTTCGAAGACGAAGGCCGTCCCGAGAGCGACTTGCCGCTCGTGCGCTGGGGCGCCGAAGACGCGCTCGATCAGGCGAGCATCGCGTTCGAAGGCTTGCTCGCGAACTTTCCGAACCGCGCCGCCGCCGCGCTGCTGCGCGCGCTCGCGTTCCCGTTCGGCCTGCCGCATGCACCGGGCAGCGATGCGCTCGGCAACGAGGTCGCGATGCTGATGCAAACGCCCGGCGCGGCGCGCGAACGCCTCGTCGCGGGCTCGCACGTTTCGACCGTCGAAACCGATCCGATCGCCCGCGGCGAGAAGCTGCTCGCGCTCACGCCCGCCGTCGCGGCGCTGGAAATGCGTGTGCGCGATGCCGTCAAAGCGGGCCAGACCGATCCGCTGCCGCAAAGCCCGCAAGACGTCGAAGCATGGGCGCAGACGGCTTGGGCGTCCGGCATCATCGACGAAAGCGAGCGCGCGTTGCTGGCCGAATGGGCGGCTCATGCGCGCGAAGCCGTGAAAGTCGATGATTTTTCCGCAGACTTCGGTATCCTCGAAGCATTGCAAAAGCGCAGCGCGGCACTCGAGCGGCAATGGCCCGAAACCGTCGCCTGAAGCACGCAGGCCCGAGGCCACGCCGCGCGCGCCCCGACGACCGATCGCCAATCGATGAAAGACCGCTATCTCGACTTCGTCAATTCGCCCTTCGGCACGAGCATCGCGCGCTCGCTCGGCCTGCCGCGTCCCGAGGTGTTGCGCCGCCATCGCGCGGATCAGGCCGAATTCGGCGGCATGGCCGCTATCGGCGCGGGTCCGTCGCCCGCGCTCTTCGATGAATTGATGGGCGTGCTGTCCGCCATCGGCATGACGGGCATCGCCCACGAAAGCGCGACCGGCTGGCTGCCCGTCGCCGCGCGCCACGGCGCGATGAGCGGCCGCTTCGAGCCGCGCGCGCGCGACGCATCCCCCGGCGATCGCGTCGAGGCGCTGATCTTCGATGCGACCGGCATCGACGAAAGCGCGCAACTGCATTCGCTGTACGCCTTCTTCCACGACGCGCTGCGCTCGCTCGCGAAGAACGGACGCATCGTCGTGATCGGGCGTCCGCCCGCCACGCGCGCGAGCGTTGCCGCCGCCACCGCGCAGCATGCGCTCGAAGGCATGACTCGCTCGCTCGGCAAGGAAGCGCGCAACGGCATCACGTCGAATCTGCTGCGCGTGGCCGATGGCGCGGACCTCGAGTCCGCACTGCGCTTCTTCCTTTCGCCTCGCTCGGCCTACGTGTCGGGCCAGGTCGTGACCCTCGACGCACCCGCCGCCGCGCCCGAAAGCTGGACGAAACCGCTCGCGGGCAAGCGCGCGATCGTGACGGGCGCGGCGCGCGGCATCGGCGCGTCGATCGCGGCGGTGCTCGCGCAACACGGTGCGATCGTCACCGGGCTCGATGTCGACGCCGCCCGCGACGCGCTCGATCAGACCATGCTCTCGATCGAAGACGGCTCGCCCTCGGGCGGCGCGCATGCAGCGCTCGTCGCGGACATCGCCGCGCCCGAAGCGGCCGGCGAGATCGCCGCGACGCTTGCCGCGTCGGGCGGAATCGATATCGTCGTGCACAACGCGGGCATCACGCGCGACAAGACCATCGCGCGCATGAGCCCGGACATGTGGGATAGCGTGATCGACATCAATCTGCTCGCGCAGGCGCGCATCGACGACGCGCTGCTCGCGCGGAACGTGTTGCGCGAACACGGACGCATCGTTGCTGTTTCGTCGATCAGCGGCATCGCGGGCAATCGCGGGCAGACCAATTACGCGACCTCGAAGGCGGGCGTGATCGGCCGCGTGCGCGCGATGGCGCCATCGCTGCGGGGCCGCGGCATCACGATCAACGCGGTCGCGCCCGGCTTCATCGAAACGCACATGACCGCGCGCATGCCGTTCGGCGTGCGCGAGGCCGGCAGACGGCTCAATTCGATGGGACAAGGCGGCTTGCCCGTCGATGTCGCCGAGACCGTCGCGTGGCTCGCGAGTCCGGGCAGCGCGGGCATCACGGGCAACGTCGTGCGCGTGTGCGGCCAGAGCCTCATCGGCGCGTAGGGAGGCGACTGCATGCACGCACCGACCATGCCGCGCGCCCGCACCGTCGTCATCGATACCTTGCCGCCGCCCGCAAAGCTATACGGGCGCGCGCTGCCCGCGCTCTTCAGGCGCGCGCGCTCGCCCGAGCTGCCCGCGCTGCGGCTCGTGCGCCCCGATGTCAGGCTCGACGCGGAGCAGGTCGGCCGCTACGCGCGCGTGTGCGGATTCATCCCCGAACATGGCGTGCCGCTCACGTTCCCGCACGTGCTCGCGTTCCCCTTGCATCTGATGATGCTCACCGATCCGTCGTTTCCCTGGTCCGCGCTCGGCGTCGTGCATCTGTCCAACAGCGTGCGGCTGCGTCGTCCGCTCGCGGCGGGCCAGGGCTTGCGCATCGAAGTCGAGTGCGGTCCGCTGATGCCGCATCAAAAAGGTCAGGCGTTCACGCTGCATACGCGCATCTACCGGCGCGGCGAGGCCGTGTGGGACGGCGACAGCGTCTATCTGAAGCGCGGCGTGCGCAGCGAAAGCGCAGCGCCTTCGATCGAAATGGCCGAAGCATCCGATGCGCGCGTGCCGCTCCTCGCACGCGAAGCGCGCTGGCAGCTTCCGCCGCAGCTCGGACGCGATTACGCGAAGGCATCGGGCGACTTCAATCCGATCCATCTGCATACGCTGAGCGCGAAAGCGTTCGGCTTTCCACGCGCGATCGCGCATGGCATGTGGACGCTCGCGCGCACGCTCGCGGCGCTGCATCCGATCAAGCCGCTCGCCTCCGGATACGCGCATGGCGATTTCAAATCGCCGCTGTATCTGCCCGGCGACGCCACGCTCTGGACCGCCGCGCCCTCGCCCACCGCGCGTGAGTTCGAAGTGCGCGATCTTGCGGGCGACCGGCCGCATCTGCGCGGCCATTTCGAATGGGAGCTGCCATGAGCGAAGCGCGGCGCGAGATTCGGCGCGAGGTTCGTCGGATTGCGATCATCGGCAGCAATCGGATTCCGTTCGCGCGCTCGAACACGGCGTACGCGAGCGCGTCGAATCAGGACATGCTGAGCTTTACGCTGCAAGGTCTCGTCGATCGCTTCGACCTGCATGGCATGCGTCTCGGCGAAGTGGCCGCGGGCGCGGTCGTCAAGCATTCGCGCGACTTCAACCTGACGCGCGAGGCCGCGCTCTCGACCACGCTCGCGAAGGAAACGCCCGCCTACGACGTGCAGCAGGCATGCGGCACCGGCCTCGAAACGGCGATTCTCGTCGCCAACAAGATCGCGCTCGGGCAGATCGACGTGGGCATCGCGGGCGGCGTCGATACGGCATCGGATGCGCCCATCGCCGTGAACGAGCGCATGCGCAAGATCCTGCTCGAAGCGAATCGCGGACGCTCGGCGGGTCAACGCGTCGGTGCGCTCGCGAAACTGCGTCCCGGCATGTTCTTTCGCCCGCTCCTGCCGCGTAACGCGGAGCCGCGCACGGGCCTCTCGATGGGCGAGCACTCCGAACTGATGGCCAAGCGCTGGAAGATTTCGCGCGAGTCGCAGGACATGCTCGCGCAGGAAAGCCATCGCAAGCTCGCGTCCGCCTATGGGCGCGGTTTCTTCAACGATCTGATGACGCCGTACAAAGGGCTCGCGCGCGACAACAACCTGCGTCCCGATGTCACGCTCGATCAGCTCGCGCAGCTCAAACCGGTCTTCGATCGCGACGCCGGCACGCTCACGGCGGGCAACTCGACGCCGCTCACCGACGGCGCATCGGCGGTGCTGCTCGCGTCCGAGCAATGGGCGGCCGAGCGCGGCCTGCCGGTGCAGGCGTTCCTGACATTCTCCGCGGCCGCCGCCGTCGATTTCTTCGACAAGCGCGAAGGCCTCCTGATGGCGCCCGCCTACGCGGTTCCGTCGATGCTCGCGCGCGCCGGGCTCGCGTTGCAGGACTTCGACTTCTACGAGATTCACGAAGCGTTCGCCGCGCAGGTGCTGTGCACGCTCGCCGCGTGGGAAGACGAGGAATACTGCCGTACCGCGCTCGGCCTGAACGGCCCGCTCGGCCCGATCGACCGCGCGCGCCTCAACGTGAACGGCGGGTCGCTCGCGACCGGACATCCGTTCGCGGCGACGGGCGGGCGCATCGTCGGGACGCTGGCGAAGATGCTGGCGAAAGCGCCCGAACGCAGCGACGGCAAGCCGTTGCGCGGACTGATCTCGATCTGCGCGGCGGGCGGCCAGGGCGTCGTCGCGATACTGGAGCGGTAAGGAGCGGAAGCAAAAATAAGGCGCGCTGTTCGACGAAAACGGATCGCGCCAACGGAGACACCACATGAGCCCGGGACAGACAGCGCCGCGCGGGGCGTCCAAGCCGCACGCGACGGACGGCATCTGGTACGCGTCGTATCCGCGCGATGTCGCGCACGAAATCGATCCCTCGCGCTATCGCTCGCTTGCGCATTTCTTCGATGAGTGCGTCGAGCGCTTTCGGGATCGCGTCGCCTTCGTGAGTCTCGGCTCCGAGCTGACATTCGCCGCGCTCGGCGAGAAGGCGCGCGCATTCGCGTCATATCTGCAGAGCATCGGCGTGAAGCCCGGCGATCGCGTCGCGCTGATGATGCCCAACACGCTCGTCTATCCCGTCGCGCTTTTCGGCACGCTGATCGCGGGCGCGATCGTCGTCAACGTGAATCCGCTCTACACGGTGCGCGAGCTCAGCCAGCAACTCAAGGACAGCGGCGCGCAGACGGTGGTCGTGTTCGAGAAATTCGCGAAGACCGTGCAGGACGCGCAGCCGGGCACGCGCGTGCGGCATATCGTCGTAACCGGGCTCGGCGATCTGCTGGGCAGCGGGCTCAATGTGAAAGGCCGCGCGATCGATCTGTTCCTGCGTCACGTGAAAAAGCAGGTGCCCGCTTACGCGCTGCCCGATGCGGTCCGCCTGCCGCAGGCGCTCGCGCGCGGCGCGCGGCAGAAGTTCGAGCCGGTGAGAGTCGGTCACGGCGACATCGCGTTCATTCAATACACCGGCGGCACGACGGGCGTCGCGAAGGGCGCGATGCTCACGCATCGCAATGTCATCGCCAATCTGCTGCAGGCGCTCGCCTGGGCGGGCGGACGGCTCGTCGACGGCGAGGAGATCATCGTCACGCCGCTGCCGCTCTATCACATCTATTCGCTGACCGTGAACGCGCTCGCGTTTCTCGCGATCGGCGCGCGCAATGTGCTGATCGTCAATCCGCGCGACATCGGCGCACTCATGCGCGCGCTGCGTCACGAAAACTTCACGGCGATCACCGCGCTCAACACGCTCTACAGCGCGCTCATCGACAACGACGCATTCCGCCGGCGCGACTTCTCCGCGCTCAAGCTCGCGATGGCGGGCGGCATGGCGACCCAGCGCGTGATCGCCGAGCGCTTCCGGGCGATGACGGGCCAGACGCTCGTCGAAGGCTACGGCCTCACGGAGTGTTCGCCGCTCGTCGCCGCGACGCCGCTCGATGCCCGCGGCGCGAGCGAATTCGACGGAACCATCGGCGTGCCTGTGCCGTCGACACTCGTGCGCATGCGCCGCGACGACGGCACATGGGCGAACGTCGACGAACCGGGCGAGCTCTGCGTGCAGGGCCCGCAAGTGATGAAAGGCTACTGGAACCGTCCCGAAGATACGGCGAAAGCGATCGACGCGGAGGGCTGGCTCGCGACCGGCGACATCGGCGTGATGGATGCGCGCGGCATCATCCGGCTCATCGACCGCAAGAAGGACATGATGATCGTGTCGGGCTTCAATGTGTATCCGAACGAGATCGAGGAAGTGCTCGCCGCGCATCCGAAAGTGCGCGCGGTGGCCGCGGTCGGTGTGCCCGATCCGGTGACGGGTGAACGCGTGAAGGCGTTCGTCGTGCGTCGCGACGACGCGCTCACGGTGGAAGAACTGTTGAAGTTCGCCCGTTTACACCTGACCGGCTACAAGGTGCCTTCCTACGTCGAGTTTCGCGACGCGCTGCCGCTCACAACGATCGGCAAGGTGCTCAGGCGCGAACTGCGCGACGCCGAATGGCAAGCACGGAAATCGCAGGACTGACTTTTAGGAGATGTTCATGCCGCGTGCGCGATGCCGCCGGGCTTCGGACTTGCGGCTCGCGTGCGCGGGCCTGTTGTGTTTCTTCATCGCGTTCGCGGCCGTGTTCGTGCCCGCGCCCGCGCGCGCCGACACGACGGAGGACGCCGCGCGCGTCGGCGATCTGGGCGTTGAGCAGCAGGCGCAATGGCTGTCGCACGCGGCCGAAAGCGGCGCGCTCGCGAAACTCGACGACGCGCAACTCGTCGCCCTCTTTCACTCGCTCGACGCGCGCACGCTGCCGCGCTACTTGCAGGAAGGCCTGCACGAGTTCCAGTCCTGCGAGTTCACGATGCGCCGGCGCGAGCGCATCAAGGGAAAGTGGCCGAGGCGCGCGGATCACATGCTCGTGCGCGTCACGCGCGAGCCGTTGCGCATCTACGCGAAATGGCTGCCCGATGGCGCGCATGCGGGCCAGGAAGTCATCTACGACCATTCCAAGCGCCCCGACGAGCTCTACGGTCATCTCGGCGGCTTTCTGGGCGTCGTGCCGATGTGGGCGTCGGTGAACGGCGCCCTCGCCCGTGCGCAGTCGAATCATTCGATTCGCGAGCTCGGTATCGAAGCGGTCACGCAGCGCTTCATCGACGAGGGGCGCAGATTCGCCGAAGCGGGGATTACGAAGCCGGCGAATATCGAGGTGAAGACCGTCGACGGACTGCGCGTCGTCGCGCTCACGTATGAAACCCCCGAGGGACAGCCCGATTTCTACGCGAAAAAGGAAGTGCTCGGACTCGACCTCGAACGGCCGGTTTTCCGCACGCTGGAGTCGTACGACAACGAAGGCAATATTTTCGAAAGCGTCGTGTTCGAGCGCATCGAAGTCAAACCCTTCGATGATCTGACGTTCGACCCGAAGAATCCCGACTATCGCTTCTGATCGGCACGCCAATGAAATGCCCGCTGATTTCGTGACATCGAATGTAACAACGCGTCGCACCGCGCGCCGCCCATTTTTAAGTTTCGCCTAAGAGTCGGCCGATAACCTGCCCGCACTCCATCGACATCAAGATCCGCGCGCAGGCAGTAGCCGGGAGCGCCGCACATCGTCATGCAAACCTGAGGACATCTTTCATGAACCTCCGCCGTCCGGCCTCCGCACCCGTGCGAGCCATCAAAAGGCTTCTGAGCCATCACGAAATCGCCACACTGCTGTTGCTGTTGCACGCGCCTATCGACGCGATGGCCGCGACGCCCGACGTTGCTTCGTTGCAGGAATACGGCTATGTCGAGATCGTGTCGCCCGATACCGGTGCGCCGAAAGTGCGTCTCACCGAGGACGGCAACGCCGTGCTGCGCGGCCTGGGCGTCAGGTAAGGCGTCGGGCCGCGGACCCGACCACGCGAACTCTGTAATAATCGGTCGATACTTTTCATCATCGACCAAGGAGTGATTCGCGATGTCCGCCCTCTCACCCATCGTGCAGCGTGTCCTCATCACCAACGACGACGGCATCGACGCGCCCGGCCTCGCCGTGCTGGAAGCGGTCGCCGCCGAACTCGCGCACGAAGTCTGGGTCATCGCACCCGAGCACGATCAGAGCGGCACGTCGCACTCCATCAGCCTGCATTCGCCATTGCGCGTGTCGCGCCAGGGCGAGCGGCGCTACGGCGTGCAGGGCACGCCGGGCGACTGCGTCGTCATGGGCGCGCGTCATATCATGAAAGACGCGCCGCCGACGCTCGTGCTCTCCGGCATCAACCGCGGCGCGAATCTCGGCGTGGAGACGATGTTCTCCGGCACCGTGGGCGCCGCCATGACGGGCCTGCTGCTCGGCCTGCCGTCGATCGCGCTCAGCCAGGCGTTCACCGATCGCGAGAACGTGCGCTGGGATACGGCGCGCGCGCTCGCGCCGGGCGTGATCCGCCAGTTGCTCGCGATCTCCCACGATGCGCCCACCTGCCTGAACGTCAACTTCCCCGATTGCGACGCGCCCGCCGCCGGTCCGCTCACCGTGACGCGGCAAGGCGTCGGCCTCGTGGAAGGCATCGATGTGCTGCCGCTCGTCGATCCGCGCGGCATCGAATATCACTGGCTGCGCTTTCAGCGCGGCCCGCGCCCGAATTCGCCCGATAGTGAAACCGCGGTGGTCGCGTCCGGCCGCGTCTCGGTCACGCCGCTGCATTTCGATCGCACCGACGAGCGCACTTTCGCGACACTCGAAGCGGGTCTGAAAGGCGGCGCCTGAGTGGTGAATGCGCGCCGCTAGAACGTTTCCTCCCAGACGGGATCGATCGCTTTCTCGTATGCTCGGGCGATCACGACAAGGAGACGACATGACCCGTTCCATCGGCTCGCGCGGCGCGCGGGTGACGCTCGGCGCGCTTTGCGCCATCTTTGCCATGAGCGTTTTTGCACAAGCGGCAACGCCCGTCGGCACCTGGCAAACCATCGACGATCAGACCGGCAAGCCGAAAGCGATCATCCAGATCGTCGACGACGGCAGCGGCCAGTTGTCCGGCAAAGTCGTGCGCGGTATCGGCGAGTTCGATCATCCCGACCGCCGCTGCACGGCCTGCACCGACGAGCGCAAGGATCAGTTGGTCAAGGGAATGACGATCATCACCGGCATGCGGCAGAACGGCGATGCGTGGGACGGCGGCCAGATTCTCGACCCCGAGAGCGGCAAGCTCTACAAGTGCAGGATGAAGATGGAAGACGGCGGGCAGAAGCTCGTCGTGCGAGGGTATATCGGCGTGTCGTTACTGGGGCGTTCGCAGACCTGGCTGCGTCAGCAATAGGTTTCAAAAAGCACAAAGCCGCTCGAAGAGGTGTGTCTGCGACCGGCTTTGTTCATTTCGCGCGTGCGCCCGAGTCGATCATGCGGCGCGACGCTGGTGCGCCTCGTCCGCTTGCACTACTACAGGCAACTCAGCGCTCTCGAGCTTGAACTCCGGCGGCACGCGCATGCGGGATGTCATCAACGCATAAAGCGATTCTCCGGCCGGCCCGAACAACTGTGTCATCACGCGCAACAGGACGCCCGATTCGTGCCATGTCTTGAAACGCCGATACGGAAAAGCGCTGTGGGCCGCGTCCAGCAAGGCTGTAGCTTCTGACCGGGTTCCATTGGGACACTACTGGGACACCGACATGGCGACGATCACACATAGACCGGACAATGCACCTGCACGCAAATGGCAGGCGAAGGTCAGAAGGAAAGGCTTCCCGTCACAGAGCAAAGCGTTCGCCTCGCGCACCGAGGCAGAGGTATGGGCTAGAGGCATCGAGGCCGAATACGACAAGGGTCATGCGGTCGATCACAGCGACGCTCGGGACACCATGCTCCGCGATCTGCTCAGGCTTTACCTCGCGGAAGCGGTGCCACGTCAGAAAGGCCGTGAGCAGGAAGGTTACAGAGTCAAATTCCTATTGCGTCAGCCGGTCACGGCGTTCTCGCTAGCCAACCTCACCCGCTCGGCGCTCGTTGCGTACCGTGACCATCGGCTGCGCGCCGTCAGCGGCTCGACAGTGCGGCACGAACTCCTCGTGATGCGTCGCGCCATCGAATACGGCAGGAAGGAGCTAGGGCTGTACTTGGCTGAGAATCCGCTCGCATGGATCAGGTTGCCGGATGAAAACGAAGCTCGGGACAGGCGGCTCGCGCCGGGAGAGGAAGAACGGCTGCTCGTGGAGTGTCAGGCGGCTCGTGCGCCGTACCTGCTGCCGCTCGTAGTGCTCGCCATCGAGACGGGCATGCGGCAGTCCGAGATGCTTGCGCTAACGTGGGAGAGAATCGACACGGCGCGGCGGGTCGCGTACCTGCCAACAACGAAGAACGGTCAGCCGCGAGGTGTGCCACTCACTAGGCGGGCTGTCCAGGTACTGGAAACGATGCGAGATGCCCGCATTTACAAGTGGTCCCGCGAACCTGCTGATGGGCCTTTCCTGCACGTCTCTGCGACCGTAGTGCGCCACGCTTTCATGCGGGCCAGAGACAAGGCCGGGATGCACGATCTGCGGTTCCACGATCTGCGACATGAGGCTGTCTCGCGGCTATTCGAGCGCGGGCTGAACGTGATGGAAGTCGGTTCAATCTCGGGCCACAAGACGCTTTCAATGCTTCGCCGGTACAGTCACCTGTCTATGGATCACCTACTGTCCAAGCTCGATTGACTGCGCTTATCGGTTGGGTGGGCTGCTGGTGGGTTGAGATACCGCGCCGCTGCCCTTGCATCGGACGCACTCTTGCTGCATGAGAGCGTCTAGGAATCCTCGCCCGCCACAGCGCGGGCATAGGCATTGTCCTTCTTTCAGTTCGGGTGGTTGCATGTTCGCCCTCTCCTCTTTGCTATCAGTCTACATCGTGGGCGGTCTTCCGGCCTGCGCGGCTCGCGTCGGCTTCGCCTCGCTCGGCTGACGCCCGCGCCAACAGATGGCGCATCGAAAGGCGGCTCGCGCCGCCCTCCTTAGATGAACGTCCGATGCTTGCGCCGCACGATCAAGGAGACAAGCGACTCGCTCACGCCGTACTTGCGGGCGAGCGCTGCGCCGCCGTACTCCTTGCTGCCGCGCACGTACTCCGCACGGATAGCGCGCACCTGCTCCTCAGCCAGCTTCGAATTGCCGTTACGTGCGCCGATGAGTTCTGTACCGTCGCGGCGTCGGTCCTTCGCGTTCTCCTTCCTCGTCTTCCAGTTCAAATGCACCGGATTGCAGCATAGCCGGTTATGACAGGGACCATGAGCCGCCTCAACGTACTCACCGTCCTCCGGCCAACCACGCGCCAGCATCAGCGAAAGCCGGTGCGCATTGATCCATCGGCCTCTGTGATAGGCCCGCCCGTATCCGTTGTCTCTGCGCGGGCCTTGCCAAATCCAGCAGCCCTGCTCACTGACGATGCTCCGGCTTCTGATCTCATTTAACGTCACATATTCTCCTTAAAGGTTTGGTGTTGATGTAGTCCTGAACCTCGTGTCACACTGTCTCCGCTGAGTGGCACGCGACACTGACCGGCCTGCACCTGCATTCGATCAACTATCGGAGAGCAAGGTATGGGTACGCTTCAGGAACGTCCGAACGGCAACTGGACGGGCAAGATTCGCCGGAACGGTTTTCCCTCGCTATCGCAGACATTTCGCCATCGCTTCGAGGCCGCAGCTTGGGTCGCCGAACAGGAAGCCGCACTAGAGAAACGCATCGCTACCGTGCGGACGGCCGAACACAACAAGCGCATCGCGTCCGAAGGAGAACGTCGCTATTTGTTGTTCGGCGATCTCATGCGCCGTTACATGGAAGAGGTAACGCCGCACAAGGGCGCGGCTGCGGACGAAGCTATTCGCCTAGTCGGGCTTCTCAAGCAAAGCATCGCCGAATGTCCAGTCGGGGCGCTGAACGGCGCACGCGTGGCGCAATGGCGCGATGAGAGACTGAAGTGTGTCAGCGGATCAACGGTAAGACGCGACAAGAATCTGCTCTCAAACGTAGTCGAGATCGCCCGGAACGAATGGGAAGTGAACATCGACCCTAACCCGTTCAAACGCGTTCGGATGCCGCGAGAAGGACTGCCTCGCGAACGTCGCCTGTCACCCGCAGAGGAGTTTGCGCTGCTGGCCGCGTGCAGCGAAACGTGGAGTCCGTTCATCCGACCCATCGTGATCCTTGCGCTGGAAACAGCGATGCGGCGAAGCGAGATCATTGGGCTGACGTGGGAACGCGTCTTCCTGTCGGAGCCGTCCGTCCAACTGGTACACACCAAGACTGGTAAGCCTCGCGGCATTCCATTGTCTCGGCGGGCAGTCGCCGTGCTGCAAGAGCTACGTCCGAACGCGCCTGAAGGCACGCAGTTAAAGGGCAGCGTCTTTCCTGGCTTGACCGCCAACGCGCTGAAACTTGCGTTCCGGCGCGCTGTCGAGCGGGCGAAGCTCAAGGACTTTCGGTTCCATGATCTGCGGCACGAGGCAACGTCGCGACTATTCGAGAAAAGACTAGCCGTAATGGAGGTAGCCAGCATCACCGGCCATCAAGACGTGCGGATGCTTCGCCGTTACACGCATCTGCAAGTACGCGACTTGGCCCGCAAGCTCGACTAAGCCCAACGCTGGCGCGGCAGCAGCCTCGTGAGAAGCCGCTGCTGCACCGCGTTAGATTAGAAGACGCCCGCTACCGGGTCGCCCAGTACATCGCCGGGTTTGTTGCCGTAAGACAAGTCCAGCGACTTCTTCGCCATACGCTTGCCGAAGCTCGCCGCGTCCACCGTGATGTTCAGCGCCGAGTGGTCGCCCTTGCGGTAGAGGTTGAGGTTAAGATTGCCGCCACCGAGGTAGCTGCCCCACTGGACGTGATACGCAGACGGGTCGAAGTTCGCCATGTCGCCGCCTTGCTTCTTCACGGCTTCGCGTGCGAGGTCAGCGATCTCCTCGCGCATCGCGTCCTGATAGAGCTTCGAGTCCTGCGAGGCCGTCGCGCCGGGAACCTTCGCCACGTAGTCCTTGAACGTCTGACCGGGACCGAAGCGGCCCTTGTCCTCCGGGATCAGCGCGCCGGGTACAGCCGTGGCAGAGCCGACCACTTCCTGATACGCCATGCGGCTCGCGTCCTCGTCGGACAGGCCGAACGCGGCCTTCTTCGCTGCCATGCGGTCAGCGATCTTGCCCGCGAGCAGTTGCTTGTTGCCGTCGCTGATGTCCCATGCCGAGAGGTTGCCCTGACGGAACGGGTTCCACCACGGACCCGACTGTGCGTTCACGTACGACAGCGCCTCCTTCTTGTCCGCTGCGTTCGCCTGCGCGAGCCGTCCGCGATTGCGCTGCGTGCGCAGCATGTCGAACTGCTGCGGGTCCGTGATGTCTGCGCCACTGTCGAGGATTGAGAGCACTGACTCGGCGTTATCACCGAAGTACGCCTTCACCGCGCCTGCGCCGCCCGGTCCTTCGCGGAGCTTCTGTGCGAGGCCGATAACGTCGCGCTGCTGCGAGGTCGCAGGGCCGGTGCCGTCGAACAGCGTACCCATCGTGCTGTTGATGTAGCCTTGGAGCATCGGCGGCTGCATGTCCTTGTCGCGTGCGTTCGCGCTGGCGTGCTGCCAGAACGTATTCCACGTCGGGTCGTTCTCACCGTTCGCCAGCTTCGCCTTCAGCGCGTCCTGCCATGCGCCATTCAGCACCGACACATGCGCGCCTTCGGGGATCGGGATACCCTTCAGAGACTCAGGCTTGTCCGAGGCCCACGCGTTCGCCACCATCGTCTGACCTTGCTCGAAATTCAGCAGACCCATCTGCGCTCGCTGCAAAGCGCGCTGCTGCCGCAGATTGTTCACATCCATCTTTTCCAACGTCTGCGCGATCTTCTCCGGCGTGAAGGGGACCGTGGCGTCGCCGTTCTTCAGCTTCCAATCCGCGTTCACCTTTTCCATCTGAGCAATCGCGGCGGCGTGCCCTTCCGCCGAGGTCGCGTACGGGCTGATGCCCTGCGTCATGCGGAATTCCAACGTATGAACATCATCGAGCGTCCGCACGTTGTCCGGGTTCTTCATGGCCCACTGCGCTTCGAGGCGCGGAATCTTGTCCGCGAGTTCGGCCTTCATGCTCGCGTCGAGCGACTGATACTCCGGCTGCTGCTGGATGGCGCGCACCGCCTGCCAGTTCCCGGTCATCGCGTTGGACACCGTAACGTCCCGCAGCGCCCGCTGATACGAGTTCAGGTCCATGTTCTCCGGGCGAGCGATCTGCTGCCGGAAGCTCTCATGGGCCTGCGCCACGTCATCGTCCGTGAGGTTCGGATTCGCGCCGAGCGTCGTCTGCATCGACTTGGCCGCAGTCGTCGCCATGTTCGTGAAGCCGTTGTAGTTCTGCTCCTGCGTGAACTGCACGTAGTGCTGCATGTGCTGCGATAGCATCTGCGGCATCTGCTCCGCGAGTTTCTGCTGCACCATCGCGTCAGTCCACTGGTCGCCTGTCGGCTGCACCTCGGACATCTTCTGCACGACGTACGCCCGCACCTGATCCGGTGACTTCTCGCGCAACTGCGGCATGGCCTGCATGAACTGCGTCTGCGCATCGTTCATCGCAGCGTTCACGTTGAACATCTGCGCGCCCTGCACCGTGGCGTCCGGGCCGTACAGCTTCGTGTACCACGGCTGGTCGTTCTCGATCTCGATAAGCGACTTGCCCTGTGATGCCTGCGCCATGCCCTCGGCGTACTGCTCCTTCTTGGCGCGGTCGATGTACGGCTGGATCATGCCCTGCGTCAGCTTGTTGAAGCTGTCGATGTCGATGCCTGATCCGAGCACGCCCTGACGACGCTGCGCGTTAGCGAACGACGCGATGTCCGTGCCGCCCTGTGCTAACTGCCCACTCGACTGCTGAGCGTACGAGCCACCGCCGCTGAAGGAGGTGGAGCTTCCGCTCGTGCCGCTGGACTGCTGGACGACTACACCGCCGTCGCTGCCGAGACTGAAATTGATTCCCATAGTATTCCTTATCGTTAGTCTGTTGGGTAGAGCATTAAGACGGCGGGCTATAGCGCCAAGAGCGAGCGGCTACCCATCAAACGTCGCCCGACAATGTGAAGTTGAAGCCGCCGCTGCTACTGCTGTCGCTGCCGCCGAGATTCCAGTCATTGCTGGACTGGCCGCTACTGAAGCCGTAGCTGTTGCCGCCGCCTGCGTTTGTGCTCGTCCAGGTGTCGCCTACGGAGTTGACACCGTTGATGACCGCGTTGGACGAGTAGCCGTTCGTCTGCCCTACACCTCCGCTGCCGTTGCTGTTGTCGCTGCCGTAGCCCACGGACGTACCGCCACCGCCGCCATTGCGGAACTGGCTGAAGCCACCGCCGCCTGCCGCGCCCATGAGCGCCATCTGAGCCGACGTGAGATCAGGTGCCTTCGCGGGCTTGATATACGTCGTCGGGATCGCCGCCTGATAGCTCATGTTCGCCACCGTCGAGCCGTAGTCTTGTGACATGACGAGATTCGAGCGCAGCCCGTTGTTCATGATTACGGCGTCGAAGGATGCCTGCTGCATCTTCGTGTTCTGCGCGACACCGAGCCGTGCATTGCGGCCCTTCATAGTGGCCCGCATGATGTCGGCGCTGCTGCCGCCAACACCACGCGCCGCGTTGTCGGCGTTGATCGCGCCGAGCGCCTGAGCAGCCTGAATCTGCTGCTCGACGTTGCCACGAATCATCGAGTCGAGCACGCGACCTTGGTTCACCTGTGCGGTGTTCCACTGCGCGCCCGCCGCCGATGCCTTGATGTTGTTGCTGATCGAGCGTTGCGTGTTGGCGAGGTTCGCCTGCGCCGCCGCAAAGCCGTTACCGGCCTCGCGAAGCTTGTTCGCATTATCCGCCTGATCCTGCGAGAGCAGGTTGGCCGCGTCGGTCTTGGCAGAGTCCACCGTGTACTGCGCGTTGTTCTGCGCATTTAGGATGGTGCCTTGGTAGACGCCGCTAACCGCGCCCGCGATCATCTGCATGAATTGACACATATGTTTGTCCCTTAATGAATTGTTGGAGAGGCCATCACTGGGATCAGCCCGAGCATTGCGCCTCGCCCGAACTGCGTTAGGTAAGTCAGTACCTCAGCCCGCGCCGGATGTCCCGGTCGGATGATTACTAGACCCATGAATTCAGCTAGCTTCATCTCGCCCTCTGCCGAATTGCGAGCGTATTCGTTCGCCTCGGCTGCGAGTTCCACCAGCGTCCGGCCTGACGGCATCCGGCAAGGCCCTCCGATGTAGTTAATGCTCATTGTTCTCTCGTTAGATTGACCAGCCCGCGAGCCGAAGCACAGCAATCAGGTCGGGGAATTGTTCGCAAAGCTGGAAGATGCGCCAGCCGGGAACGCTGTTGAAGTCCTCGCTGTCGATGTTTAGCGAAGGACAGCGCACCGCGAGCCGCCCTGTCGGGTATTGCCGAGCGCACCATTCACCACTGCGGTACTCGACGGATTCGCCAGCCCGCTCGCGCCGTCGCTCGTCTTGTCGCGCCAGATAGCCGTCGCGGGATTGGTTCGCCGTCCAGCGCGTGACGCAGCGCCCTCGGACGTCCGTCTCGAAGGGCGTGCGCTTCCGCTGGCATGTCCAGCACGAGGAGTCGTACACCCTGCGCCGGGTCGTGCCGCACCTTGCGCACAGCCTGCCGTCGAACCATGTGCGGCCAGCGATCAGCGCGTCAATGCGGGCCGGGTAGCGCGTCTGCTCGCGCAGATCGCGCTCGAAGGCGTGGTCAAATCTTGCGATGTCGCGGTGCCGCCTAGTCAGCTTCGCCGCGTACGGCGCGATGTGCTAAGCGGTAAGCGCTCGCTTCTTACGTGCGCCGCGAGGGAGGCTCACGGAATTGCCGCTAGCGACTCGGCAATGCCGGGAGCGCCCTCGGCCTGTGGGAGCGTCATTGCCTGTTCAACCTGCGCGAAGACGAGGGCTAAACGCAAAATGCCCTCTACCTCGCTAGGTTCGATCTCAACACTCGCAGCGATGGTCGCGACACTCGCGCCGCACAGGAACAAGCGCGTGATAAGCATCCGATCCGGTCCCGTACGGCACATCACAGCGCGGCCCCGTTCAGCACAGCGGAGGTGCGGGCATGGATCAGCGCGCCGCGCACCGTCTTGAGCACAGCGGTCTGCGTGCTGCCCATGTCCTCTGCGATGTCGCCGATGCGGTCGCCGGACAGGAAGCGGTCGAGAACAGTGGCTCGCTCCTCGGGCGTCAGGCTCTCGTACGTCATGGCCCGGTGTACGTCGGACGGATGCACGCCGATGCGCGCCGCCGTAGCGTTGAAGCGTTCGCCGCTGAAGCCGACACGAGCGGCACGGATTTGAGTCGAATCGACTTTCATATGTAGTCCTTTGTTCTTATGGCAATGCGGCGCGTCTACAGCGCCAGCAGCGGCCTTGCGTTAATTGAATGATGGCGAAGCAGCCGGACGGCTCAGGAAGCCCTTGGCGGGCCTCTGAAGCGGCTTACCTCGCCCTGCGGATCACGCGCTGATGTAGCCCCGTGCGTGGTCGCGGTAGTGCTTTTCCAGCGCCGTCATCGGGTCAGCGTCTCGCCCGCGCACGTCAGCCGGGATAAGCTCGGGCCGTGCGGCGATAGCCGCCCACATGACGCGGTCGCCGCTGCTCAGCAGCTTGCCGTCCAGAGGGACGCCTTTGTAGGTGCCGATGACGCGGTACTGTCGCAGGGCGTTCGCCAGCGCAATCGACTGCGGCGGGACGTACTCAATGCGCTCGACCTGATAGCCGGATGCCGCACGCTCGAAGTCGTTGCGCCGGATGCCGTCGAGATTCTCATTGATGAAGGCTACTTCCGCTTCCGCTGCGCGCAGCACGTCTGCTGCGTCCAGCAGCCGTTTAAGCTGCGCCGCCAGCGGCTTCGTTTCGTTGATGAGGGTTCGCAGTTCGATCATGCGCTGCCGCGCTGCTGCCTCGTTGCTCGGGAGGTTGAAATTCAATTCAGGCTTACGGGCCATGTGATGCTCCTTGGATAGTCTGTTGGTTGGATGCCGCCCGCGCTGCGGGTCGGCTCTCACTGCGGATGCCCGGATGACGCTCCGGGCCAGCGGCGGAGGGCTATTCGCCTGCGGTGCGGTCAGCGGCTTGCTCTTCGGCTGTACGGGCCATGCCGTTGCCGAAGCGCCTCCTGAATGTGTCCGCGTGCTGCGCCTGCCGCTCTACCTGCATGCGGACGCGCTCACTTGCCGGGATGCGCTCACCGTCGATGTGAGTTGGAACCTGCTCCATCACAGCGAGATGAACGCGGACGCCTTCGCGTCAGCCGGATAGTTCCCGCCAAGCGACGCATGAACGCGGCTCGATGCCATGTAGCCGGTCGATGCGCGGGCTTGACTGCGGACCCGTACGGATTCGGCCAGCAGATGCGCCGCAAGCTCCGGGTATTTGCGGACGTTCTCGACGTGCTCCGGGCTGATACGGAGGCCCGCGATCTCTGCGTAGCGCACCGGGTCTACGTCTACCGCCACCACGTCACCGTTACCAGCGCGCAGGCTGTACGGCATCGCGCCAGCCAGCGCCGCGTCAGCCGCCGTGCGGTCGTACTGCACCGAGTTACCGGGACCAGCGCCAGCCCATTGCAGGCCGTCGCCGCCCTTCGACACCGACCAGCTACGCGACGCCTGCGCCGTGCCGCTACCGCGAGCCGGAAGGCCACTACCGAATTGCCGGATTTCATTACCTTGTGCGTCCACGCGGACGACTTGTGCTCCGCCTGCCATAATCAATACTCCTCATTGAATTTCTCGTGCGGAAGGCCACGAGCGAGCCTGTGATTAGTGCTGCACTGCCTTCACTGCTGCCTTCTCGCGGGCCTTGTACTTACGGGCCGCATACGTCGGGAGCGAGCCGGTAAGCTGCTCAACGACTTCACGCCATGTGCAGACGCCGCTCTTGCTCGCCCGCCGCGCCAGCGACTCATAGTAGGCGCGTGCTTCGACGTTGTGCTCCAAAGGGTGAACGATGGTCTTCATATTGCTCTCCGTAGGACGCCCGCTCCGGGCGTCATTTGGTTAGGTTGAACGAGAACGAGAAGTCCGCTTCCGCTTCTCGCGCCTCTTTGATGCGCTTCGAATGATCCTCGTCTCGGATCATCGCGGGCGTCATGCAGCGGCCATTGATCTCGCGGTCGCTGACCCACTGCTTCCACTGCTGTCTTGTGTTCGGCTGGTTCATGCTGCGGCCTCCGGGCTGTACGTGCCGCGATGCTTAGTAAGCAGTTCGATTGCCGACAGCAACGCCGCTTCTTTCGCCCGCGTCATACCGGATTGCGGAGCCGGATTGCTCGGGAGTGTGCCGCCCCATGCCGCATACACTTCGTTCTCAGCGTCAACGACTTCCGCCCACTCCGGCGCGGTCGCCAGCGTGTCGGTCAGGTCGAACATCAGGCGCTTGCATTCGAAGGTGACAGCCGCGCCCTTCTGTGCCATCAGATCACCGAAGACACGTTCGGCATTGGAGTCTTCATTCAGGTGCGTGGCCGCGTTCGTCTTGCTCCCACTCACCTGCCATTCGACACCGACCAGCGACTCACCGGCCATGATTCCGGCGTTACGCAGCGCAGGCAACAATCGGCGGACGTTATCGGGCCGCTTATCGGCATAGACCGCGTACCAATGACAGAGCTTGTCGAAGCCGGGAGTCACACCACGGCGCTTGTTGCGGAACTTCAGGCAGAACTGGGCGAGGGATCTGGCCTCGGGCCGCATACCGCTAAGGACGATCTCCCGACGTAGCGTCTTCTCACCGACATGGCCTGCCACGGTGATACCGAGCCTCGACGCTTCCTCGGCGGCGATGATCTCGCCAGTCACTAGATTCACGTAGCTCAAGGCTTCTCGGACCTGATACCGGGTGACGACATGGCCATTGATCTTCAGGCCCTTCGATAGCCTTCTCCACTTCAGTGCCGTCTCAAAGACAGCCCAATCATCGACGGACTCGGCGCGGTCGGCATTCGGGATTAGGTCCGAGAAGCATCGACCGCTCTTGTACAGGGTATTGCTCGTGTGCTGCATTGAAATCTCCTTCGGGTAGTTGAGCCAACTGGCACAGGCGTGACCGTACGGCGACGTGCTGGCGCATCGCATAGTCATCTTATTCAGGGGTATTGCAACTCATTGATTTCACAGGTATTCCACCCCTCTGAAAGTGAGTTATTCGTGGGGTTCTGCATCAGTCCGGGGCGGACCAATGGACCGGGAAATCTGCTAGACCGTGCTGAGCGCTCGGTGGGCTTGCTCTCCGCACGCATCTGTTCAACGCCCTCCGAGGGTGGCGGGCCTGCGGTCACGCCTGCGCCGGACTCGGAAGCCGTAGCCGCACGGCACGAGATAGTCCTGTGCCATTGACTGAATCCCTAGTTGTTGTGTCTTTCAAGTCGTCCGTAATTGCCCAGCCTTGCGGGACGGGGCTTACGGGTTACTGGATACCGTTCACTAGAAGCCGGAATGAGTCGCTCGCCCCCAATGACAGAAGCCCGCACAGTGGCGGGCCTCGTCTGTGGCTGCTGCGGCCTACCGCGTCGCTCAATGTGCGTGTTCGACGGTCGCCGTCACGTAGCGAGCGTCCAGCACGCACTCGCCAGCCGCCTCCGCACGGATCAGCGCCTCGATAGCTCGAAGCTCGGCGTGCTTCTCGCCGGTTGCCTCTGCTACGGCCTGCCATGCCGCAGCGCCAGCCCACGCCGCACGGACTGCCCGCAGCGCCCTCTCGCCGTCGCTGGCGTCAGCGCCCCACGGCTTGCCCTGAAGCTGCCAGCCTGCCGTATCTGCGACGGTCCCGGCCTCGGCAAGCGCCTCGTACCCGGCCTCGCCAGCGGTGGCAAGCTCCGTCGCCCGGTCCTCATAGCCAACGTAGAACTCCATCTGCTCCTCCCGGTCGCCCTGCCATGCCGGGAAGACTGCCCGCGACACGAACGCCCACGCCATAGCGCAATGCTCGGCCATGCTCGAAGGGCGGTGCCCGATCATCTCGGCTTCCTCGGCGGTCGGCTCCTCGCCAATCGACATCAGCCAGCCCCAATCGACTTCAGCGAAGAAAGCGCCCTCGCTGTACGCGTCGTTCGGCACGGAGCGCGTGATGGACGGTTCGAAGGTTCCTGCGTTGTTGTTCTGGTTCATGATCTTCTTTTACGGTATCGTGCGAGCGCGCTGGCCCGCGTGTTCAGGGTTGCCCGGTCGGTCCCTGCCAAGAGTCAACCGGGTTGCTACGGTGTGCGGTGCCAGCGCCCTATTCGGCCTCGCCCTCCTTGCCTACCTTCAAGATGGTGTTCGGCGCGACGCCGTATTGCTTCGCCAACGCCCTCGCGCTCGTGTCGCCAGCCGTGAGCGCCGCACGAATCTCGCCCTTCTGAGCGTCCGTTAGGGCGTCCGGTCTGCCGCCC
Organism: Caballeronia sp. INML1; assembly: GCF_023631085.1. Lineage (NCBI taxonomy): Bacteria > Pseudomonadati > Pseudomonadota > Betaproteobacteria > Burkholderiales > Burkholderiaceae > Caballeronia > Caballeronia sp. INML1. Next base: position 117,422 of record NZ_JALQDT010000019.1, read on the forward strand.
TTCCGTCCTTCGGCGCGTGCCCTCGCCAGCCCCGCGTGCGTGCGCTCAATCAACAGATCGCGTTCGAACTGCGCGACAGCAGCCAGGACAGTCATGTGCAGCTTCCCGGCTGCGCTGGTCAGATCGACGCCCTCCAGAGCCAAGCAATGCAGACGCACGCCCATTGACGCCAAGCGCTCGACGGTAGCCAGCACATCGCTCGTGTTCCGGCCCAATCGGTCCAGCTTCGTGACGATCAGCGTGTCGCCCTCGTCCAGCTTGTGCTCGACCAATGCCCGGAACTTCGGGCGCTCCATCGCGGCGACGCTGCCGCTGATGGTCTCCTCGACCGTGCGCTTCGCATCCACCGTAAAGCCCTTGGTCTTTGCCTCGTGAAGCTGGTTGGTCGTTGTCTGCTCGCCCGTCGAGACGCGGGCGTAAAGGAAGGTGCGGCTCATGTTCGCGTCCTGTTCAACAAAGGTGTTCACATACTGCATGTGTGCAACAACCCTGTCAACGGTCTTTTTGCACACCACACAGCCGCCGTTGCGTATGTGCATCAATCGGTCGTTTGTTGAACACAGAGGAGGCGATGATCGAGCGCAGCCGTCACATGCCGTGGCGCGACTTCTCAGAGGAGCATTCGTGCGCGTGCGTCCGCGTCAAGAAAGCGCGCTGGCGGGCGTACGGGGGCGCAGGCAGGCGCGTGGGCGGCGTAAGTGCCCGCGAATAGGTGGATCATTTCTAGGTCGGCAGATAAACTTACCGATCCACCAACTACGCGGTTGACGCATGCAGAATAACAAGACACCAGGGTTACGAGTCAGCGCGTTCACCTGCCCTAATTGTGGCGCGTATGCTGAGATGCGGTGGGCGCAAGCTCAGGATGGTCCGAACGCCTACTTCCCCGTTTATGCTGCAACATGCGGAGCCTGCAAAAGGCAGAGTTGGTGGCTGGAGCAGGCTAGTCCGACAGGTGTTGGCAGTTCAATCGCCCGAATGATGTGGCCCGTCCGTACAACCGCGCCACTCGCGCATCCCGACCTTCCGACCGACCTACAAGTAGACTTCGAAGAAGCTCGTACGATCTCACAGGCTTCCCCACGAGGCGCTGCTGCGCTGCTTCGACTGATCGTTGAGAAGTTGGTGAAGGAGCTTGGGGCGCAGGGCGACAACATCAATGCAATGATCGGCGACCTCGTTAAGAAGGGATTGCCTGTTCAAGTGCAACAGGCGCTCGATAGCGTGCGCGTCATTGGCAACAACGCCGTCCACGCCGGGAAGATGGATCAAGCTGATGTAGAGTCCACAGTCAATCAGCTTTTCGCGCTAGTCAACATCATCGTGGAACAGCAGATCACACAGCCTAGAAAGATAGCCGAGCTTTTCGGGACACTTCCGGAAGGTGCGCGTGGTTGGATCGAGAAGCGCGATGCGGCGAAGTGAGCGCACGCAACGGCCCGATCACTGGCGCCGACAGGTAATCCACACTCAAATGGAGAGACTATGAGCAGCCCAAACATTTCTGGTGGTATCGCCTCCGCCACCTCGCCGATACCCATCAAGCTAGTTACAGCCGGAAGGGATGTTATTGCGTCCGGCTCGGTAATCACTGGGAACAACAGTAACCTTGAAGTTTACATCGCCCAATTTAGGTTCGTGTTTAACTTTCTCGTCGATGGTGCAACGCACAAGGTAGCGTACCGAAACGATGGTCCAACTACGCTTATCCTCGATCTATACAATTTTGTTGACGCACTGCCTGCTGGCACTACCGAGCCAGTGAAAATGGGAAAACTTCTCGGGCGGCAGCTTTACGTCTCATTCTTTGTCAGCGCGTTAGGTCCCACGTCAAGCAAGTCGGTCACTTACACGTTCTCGCTCGGTGAGGCAGTCGCATGAGTGACGAACTGATACCGCCGAAGGAGCAGCCCATTGAAGATCAAACGGGCACCCTCGTAGCACCGCCTCACGGCCTCGTGGCTTTGCAGATTGGAACCGGCAAGAATGCGCAAACCTCGATCGTATACAAGACGATCTTCTGGAGCTTTCTGGCGGCGTCCGGCTTCGCGTTACTCGCATTTGGCTACGCATGCTGGAGCGACGGCGACCCGTTAGAAGCAATTAAAGGCGTCTGGACACTCTTCATCCCTCTTATAACTCTTTCACTCGGCTACGTATTCGGCAAGGCATCTTAGCGGGCCAATTTCGCACTCGGCTTTGCGGCTCCTGTATAGGGTAGCGTTGAGGACACGAAGGACGTGGCACAATATGCGCACAGGGCCGTCGCATCGTTGCTCGAATCGCTGGGACAACGCTGGGACAATCGGCCTGCCAAAACCCGGTCAGAGAACCACACTCTACCCGCTGTGGCCTGCACCGCAAGGCTCCCGCAACAGCACGCCCGATTCGTGCCACGTCTTGAAACGCCGGTGGCACGTCTGATACGACGGATACTTGCGTGGCAGCGTGGACCACGACGCGCCGCTGTACATCACCCAGAGCACACCGTTGAGCACGGCGCGGGTGTTGGCGAGCGGCCGGCCCCGCAGTTCCAGACGGGGGCGCAGTTCGGGAAGCAGCGGTGCGACCATCTGCCATTCTTCGTCGGACATGTCGCGGTAGGGCTTCACGGTAATTTCTCCAATTTGCTGACTCATAACCGGCATCGACGATACCGAGTACCCGAAAGCCGGCAAATCGGAGTGATCCGAATCTTGAAATAGCCACCAAAGCCTTATGCCGATTGGCCTATCGCAGATTTTTGATACTCGTATTAGGTAAGCGAAATATCCGCGACGCGCCGTGGCGCCTCGAGATACTCCTTCGACTGCATCTCGATGATGCGCGACACCGTGCGCGCGAATTCGTTGGCCATGGGCCCTTCCACGTACAGCTCTTCCGCGGGCACGGCTGCCGACATCAGCAGCTTCACCTTGTGGTCATAGAACACATCGATGAGCCACGTGAAGCGACGCGCCTCGGACGCCATGCGTGGCGTCATCTGCGGTACGTCCGACAAGATCACCGCATGAAACCGGTTCGACAGTTCCAGATAGTCGTTCTGCGAGCGCGGCCCGCCGCAGAGCGTCGCGAAGTCGAACCACACGACGCCGTCGGCACGGCGCAGCGCCTTGATCTCGCGCTTTTCGATGTGCAGGATCGGGCTTTCGTCGGGGACGGCCGCGAGCTTTGCGTAGTCCGCGCGCAACGCCTCGCTCGCCGCCGCCCCGAGCGGCGTGTGATACGCCTTCACCTGCGACAGCGTGCGCTTGCGGTAGTCGGTGCCGGCGTCGACGTTGAGCACGTCGAGATGTTCCTTGATGAGCTCGATCGCAGGCAGAAGACGATCGCGATGCAGCCCTTCCGGATACAGCGTGTCCGGCTGGTAATTGGACGTCATCACGAACTGCACGCCGTTCTTGAAGAGGCGGTCGAGCAGGCGATAGAGAATCATCGCGTCGGCGATATCCGAGACATGGAATTCGTCGAAGCAGATCAATCTGAAACGCTTGGCGATGCGTTTCGCGAGTTCGTCGAGCGGATCGGCCTGCCCTTTCAGCTCTTCCAGCTCGCGATGCACCTCGCGCATGAACTCGTGAAAATGCAGGCGCGTTTTGCGCTGCACGGGCACGACGGCATAGAAGCTGTCCATCAAAAAGCTCTTGCCGCGCCCGACGCCGCCCCACAGGTAGACACCGCGCGGCAGGTCCGGACGCACGAGAAACTTCTTGAGCGCGTTGGAGCGGCGGCCCTTGTAGGCGACCCACTCCTCGTAGCAGCGCTGCAGGCGCGCGACCGCCGCGAGCTGCGCCTCATCCGATTGATAACCCCGCGTGCGCAGTTCGCTTTCGTAGTATTCGGTGACGTTCATCTTCTGCCGTATGAAGTGACGAAGGCGAGCGGTTTCATCCGCTCGCCTTCGTGTGCGATGCCTTACTGCCCGAAGCCGAGCTTCTTACATGTTCAGCGCGCGCTTGTCGACGGCCAGCGCCGCTTCGCGCATCACTTCCGACAGCGACGGATGCGGATGGCAAATACGGCCGATGTCTTCCGACGCCGCCTTGAACTCCATCGCGACGACCGCTTCCGCGATCAGATCCGACGCGTCGGCGGCGATCACGTGCACGCCGAGGATTTCGTCGGTCTTCGCGTCCGCGATCATCTTGACGAAGCCTTCAGCCTTGCCGATGCCCAATGCGCGGCCGTTGGCCATCATCGGGAACTGGCCGGTCTTGTACTCGCGGCCTTCGGCCTTGAGCTGCTGTTCGGTCTTGCCGACCCACGCGATTTCCGGTTCCGTGTAGATGACCCACGGAACGCAGTTGTAGTCGATGTGCGGCTTCTGACCATCGATGATCTCCGCCACCGCCACGCCCTCGTCTTCCGCCTTGTGAGCGAGCATCGGGCCGCGCACGACGTCGCCGATTGCGTACACGTTCGGCACGCTCGTCGCGCAATGATCGTCGACGTCGATGAAACCGCGCTCGTTGGCCTTCAGGCCGATCGCTTCCAGACCGAGGTTATCGGTGTTCGGCACGCGGCCGATCGACACGATCAGGCGGTCCGCTTCCAGCGTTTGCGCGTTGCCCGCGTTATCCGTGTAAGCGATCGACACGCCGTTGCCCGTCGTCTTCACATCGCCGATTTTCACGCCGAGGTGAACGTCGAGGCCCTGCTTCTTGAACTGCTTCGCAGCTTCCTTGGCGAGGGCTTCGTCGGCGGCGCCGAGAAATTGCGGCAGCGCTTCGAGCACGGTCACGTCCGCACCCAGACGACGCCACACCGAGCCGAGTTCCAGACCGATCACGCCCGCGCCGATCACGGCGAGCTTCTTCGGCACCGAGTCGAACGAGAGCGCGCCTTCGTTGTCGGCGATCAACGTGTTGTCCACCGGAATGTTCGGCAGATGACGTGCCTTCGAGCCCGTCGCGATGATGACGTTCTTCGCCGTAACGACTTCCGTCTCGCCTTCGCCCGAGACTTCGATCTGCACGCCGGCGTTGTTCTTGCCCGTGAACTTGCCGTGCCCCTTGAGCCACGTGATCTTGTTCTTGCGGAACAGGAACTCGATGCCCTTCGTCATCTTCTCGACGATGCCGTCCTTGCGGGCGAGCATCTTCGACACATCGAGCTTCACATCCGACACGCTGATGCCGTGATCGGCCAGATGCTTCGACGCATTCTCGAATTCTTCCGACGACGCGAGCAGCGCCTTCGACGGAATGCAGCCCACGTTCAGGCACGTTCCGCCGAGCTTCAGCGCGCCGGCCGGATTCTTCCACTTCTCGATACACGCAACCGTCTTGCCGAGCTGCGCTGCGCGAATCGCCGCGATATAGCCACCAGGGCCCGCGCCGATCACGACGACATCAAATTCTTTGGACATGACTTTCCTTGGTCTATCTCCGCTCATGCGGAGCAGCCTCATGCGATGCGCGCGAGCCTATCGCGCGCATCGAAGGCACTGAGTTCTTACAGGTCCAACAGCAGACGGGCCGGATCTTCCAGCGCGTCCTTCATCGCGACGAGCGACAGCACGGCTTCGCGGCCGTCGATGATGCGATGGTCGTACGACAGCGCGAGGTAGTTCATCGGGCGGATCACGATCTGGCCGTTCTCCACGACCGCGCGTTCCTTCGTGGCATGCACGCCGAGAATCGCGGACTGCGGCGGGTTGATGATCGGCGTCGACAGCATGGAGCCGAACACGCCGCCGTTCGAGATGGAGAACGTGCCGCCGGTCATTTCTTCGATCGACAGCTTGCCGTCCTTCGCTTTCTGGCCGAATTCGGCGATCTTCTTCTCGATGTCGGCGAGGCTCATTTGATCGGCATTACGCAGGATCGGCACCACCAGACCGCGCGGCGAACCGACCGCGATACCGATGTCGAAGTAGCCGTGATACACGATGTCGTTACCGTCGATCGAAGCGTTCACGAGCGGGAACTTCTTCAGCGCGTGCACGGCGGCCTTCACGAAGAACGACATGAAGCCGAGCTTCACGCCGTGTTCCTTCTCGAAGCGATCCTTGTACTTGTTGCGCAGATCCATGACGGGCGCCATGTTGACTTCGTTGAACGTCGTCAGGATGGCGTTGGTTTGCTGCGATTCGAGCAGACGCTCGGCGATACGCGCGCGCAGACGCGACATCGGCACGCGCTGTTCCGGACGGTCCTTGAGCCATTGATCCGCCGATGCCGGCGCCGAAACTTGCGGCAGCGAGGGCTTGGCGGCGCGCGCGGGCGCGGCGGCCGGAGCCGGCGCGGCAGCCTTGGCGGCAGGTGCGGACGCCGAAGCGGCGAGCGCGTCGCCCTTCGTGATGCGGCCGTCACGACCCGAGCCGGAAACCTGATCCGCCGACACGCCCTTCTCGGCCAGAATCTTCGTCGCCGCGGGCGATGCTGCACCACCGGTCGAACCCGCCGATGCCTGCGCGACTGCGGGAGCTGCCGTCGCGGCGGCCGCTTCAGCTACGGGCGCGGGTTTCACTTCGGAGTCGCCGGCAGCGGCGACGGCTTCGCCCGCTTTCGCTTCGGTGTCGATCTTCGCGATGATTTCGTCGGCGGCGACGATATCGCCGTCGTGCTTGATCACTTGCGCGAGCACGCCAGCGGACGGCGCGGGCACTTCGAGCACGACCTTGTCGGTTTCGATTTCGATGAGGATTTCGTCCTGGGCGACAGCTTCGCCCGGCTTCTTCTTCCATTGCAGCATGGTCGCTTCCGAGACCGACTCGGAAAGCTGGGGAACCTTGACTTCTACGATAGCCATTTCTGTATTGTCCTAATGCGTGTCTGTGTGTTCGAGCGTCGGGACCGGGCTGCGGCGCGCGCGCCCGGTCTCTCAAGCGTTGATTACTTCGCGATGACCTGCGCGCCCTTCAGGCGGCCGAACGCGCCTTCCACGAGCGCCTTCTGCTGCTCGTAGTGCTTCGCGTAGTAGCCGACCGCCGGCGAAGCCGAAGCCGGACGGCCGCTGTAGGCCAGCTTCATGCCTTCGCGCATGCCTTCGCGCAGATGGTGCTCGACGTAGAACCAGGCGCCCTGGTTCTGCGGCTCGTCCTGCACCCAGACCACTTCGGTCGCGCTCTCATACTTCTTGAGTTCCGCGTCGAACTGCTTGTGCGCGAACGGATACAGCTGCTCGATACGCACGATGGCGACATCGTTGCTCTTCGCTTCGCGGCGATGCGCGATGAGGTCGTAGTACACGCGGCCCGAGCACACGATCACACGCTTGACCTTCTTCGCCTCGATCCCTTCTTCCACTTCGCCGATGACCGGCTGGAACGAGCCCTTCGACAGTTCCGCCAGATCCGACACGGCTTCCTTGTGGCGCAGCAGCGACTTCGGCGTGAAGATGATGAGCGGCTTGCGGAACAGGCGGATCATCTGACGGCGCAGCAGATGGAAGACCTGCGCCGGCGTCGTCGGCTGGACCACTTGCATGTTGTGATCCGCGCAAAGTTGCAGGAAGCGCTCGATACGCGCCGACGAGTGCTCCGGACCCTGGCCTTCGTAGCCGTGCGGCAGCATCATCGTGAGACCGGAGACGCGGCCCCACTTCACTTCGCCCGACGAGATGAACTGGTCGATCACGACTTGCGCGCCGTTCACGAAGTCGCCGAACTGCGCTTCCCACGCGACGAACGTGTTCGGCTCGGCCGTCGAATAGCCGTACTCGAAACCGAGCACCGCTTCTTCGGACAGCACGGAATCGATCACCGTGAACTTGGCCTGGCCTTCCGCGATGTTCTGCAGCGGAATGTACGTGCCGTCGTTCCAGCGCTCGCGGTTCTGATCGTGCAGCACGGCGTGACGGTGCGTGAACGTGCCGCGGCCCGAGTCCTGGCCCGTCAGACGCACGGCGTAGCCCGATGCGACCAGCGACGCGAACGCGAGATGCTCGCCCATGCCCCAGTCGAGCTTGGCTTCGCCGAGACCCATCGCGCGGCGGTCGTTGATCACGCGCTCGACGAGCGGGTGAACCTTGAAGTTCTCTGGAATCGTCGTGATGCGCTCGGCGAGACGCTTCAGTTCGGCGAGCGGCACGGCGGTGTCGGCCGCGTCCGTCCACTTGCGGTTCAGGAACGGCACCCAGTCGACCGCGTACTTGCTCTTGTAGTTCGAGAGCACAGGATCGATCGTGTGATGGCCTTCGTCCATCGCCTGACGATATTCCTTGACGTACTTGTCCGCGTCGTCGGCCGTGATCACGCCTTGCTGCACGAGCTTTTCCGCGTAGACGGCGCGCGTGCCCGGATGCTTCGCGATGGTCTTGTACATCAGCGGCTGCGTGACCGCGGGGGTGTCCTGCTCGTTGTGGCCGAGCTTGCGGAAGCAGATGATGTCGACGACCACGTCCTTGTGGAACTTCATGCGGAAGTCGATGGCGAGCTGCGTGGCGAGTACGACGGCTTCGGGATCGTCGCCGTTCACGTGCAGCACCGGCGCTTCGATCATCTTGACGACGTCCGAGCAGTACAGCGTCGAGCGCGCATCGCGCGGGTCCGACGTGGTGAAGCCGATCTGGTTATTGATGACGATGTGCAGCGTGCCGTGCGTGCCGTAGCCGCGCGTCTGCGCGAGATTCAGCGTTTCCATCACGACGCCCTGGCCCGCGAAGGCCGCGTCGCCGTGCACTTGCACCGGCAGCACTTGCAGACCTTCTTCGTCGCCGCGGCGGTCCATACGCGCCTTGGCCGAACCTTCGACCACCGGATTCACGATTTCCAGGTGCGACGGATTGAACGCCAGCGACAGGTGAACCGGGCCGCCTTCGGTCGACACGTCCGACGAGAAGCCCTTGTGGTACTTGACGTCGCCGGCCGGCAGGTCATCGACGTGCTTGCCTTCGAATTCGGCGAAGAGGTCCGCCGGCATCTTGCCGAGCGTATTGACCAGCACGTTCAGACGCCCACGGTGCGCCATGCCGATGACGATTTCCTGCACGCCGCTCTTGCCGGCGTGGCGCACGACTTCGTCCATCGACGCGATGAAGCTCTCGCCGCCTTCCAGCGAGAAGCGCTTCTGACCGACGTACTTGGTGTGAAGGAAACGCTCGAGGCCTTCGGCCGCCGTCAGGCGATTCAGGATGTGCTTCTTCTTTTCATTGGAGAAGTTCGGCGTCGAGCGGATCGACTCGAGCTTCTCCTTCCACCAGCGCTTTTGTTCCGGATCGCTGATGTACATGAATTCGGCGCCGATCGTGCCGCAGTACGTATCGCGCAGCGCCTTCACGATGTCACGCAGCGATGCCTGCTCGAAACCGAAGTACAGGTTGTTCGCGTTGAACACCTGATCCATGTCGGCTTCGGTGAAGTCGTAGAAACCGGGTTCGAGTTCGGGGATGGCCGGACGCTCGCGGCGCTTGAGCGGATCGAGGTTGGCCCATTGCGTGCCGAGGAAGCGATACGCCCCGATCAGCGATTGAACGTAGACTTGCTTGCGCGCGGTGGTGAGGTCGCCAGTGCTTTCACGCGGCAGAAAGGCGTTCGCCTTCGCGCGCTGGGCAAAAGACTCGACGATCGGGCCGTGGGCCACGTCGTTGTGAGCCGTGCCGTCCGAAGCGGGCACGTTCTGCAACGCGTCGAAGTAGGCTCGCCAGGTCTCGGGCACTGACGCGGGATTATCGAGATATTGCTCGTACAACTCTTCGACGTACGGAGCATTACCGCCGAACAGATAGGAGTTCGACTGGAATTGCTTCATCATTTTACGCTCACCTTTCTTCGAGTTTCTCGAGGAAGTGCGGGTTACGAAACCTTCCGCGCCACGGCCTGACCGTTTAGCGGATTGCGCGAATCAAGTCTGCTTGGAAGGACCTAAAAAGCGACAGCTAATCTAAGAAGCATAGCACAGAACCAATCGTCATATGACCGATCGCCGCATGCGCTCGACCTCGTCATCCTTTATGCAACAAGCATGTGCGGGCTTTCACGAGATAAGCAAGGGACTCTTGCACGCCGTCGAAAAAGGAAAAGCCGCCCGAAGGCGGCTTTTGCCCTGTCAATGCGAACCGACGCCTGAAGCTTACTCGGCGTTCGCCTCGCGGCTCGCGCGGCGGCGCTCGTGCTCCTTCAGATGACGCTTGCGCAGGCGGATCGATTGCGGCGTGACTTCAACGAGTTCGTCGTCGTCGATGAACTCGACCGCGTACTCCAGCGACAGCTGAATCGGCGGCACGAGGCGCACGGCTTCGTCGGTGCCCGACGCGCGCACGTTGGTCAACTGCTTGCCCTTGATCGGGTTCACGACGAGGTCGTTGTCACGGCTATGAATGCCGATGATCATACCTTCATAGAGCGCATCCCCAGGCGACACGAACATGCGGCCGCGATCCTGCAGCTTCCACAGTGCATACGCCACGGCGGCGCCATCGTCCTGCGAGATCAGCACACCGTTGCGACGCTCGCCGACCGAGCCTTCCTTTACCGGCGCGTACGAATCGAACGTGTGGCTCATCAGACCGGTGCCGCGCGTGAGCGTCAGGAACTCGCTCTGAAAGCCGATCAGACCGCGCGCCGAGATCTTGTACTCGAGACGCGTGCGGCCACGGCCGTCGGAGGTCATATCGAGCATTTCGCCCTTGCGGCGGCCGAGTTCTTCCATCACGCCGCCCTGATGCTGGTCTTCGATATCGACCGTCAGGTTTTCATACGGCTCGCACTTCACGCCATCGATTTCCTGCAGCACGACGCGCGGACGCGACACCGCGAGCTCATAGCCTTCACGGCGCATGTTCTCGACGAGAATCGTCAGATGCAGTTCGCCACGGCCCGACACTTCGAATGTGGTTTCGTCGCCCGTGTCTTTCACACGCAGCGCCACGTTATGGTTCAGTTCCTTGGTGAGACGGTCGCGAATCTGGCGGCTCGTCACGAACTTGCCTTCCTTGCCCGCGAGCGGCGACGAGTTCACGAGGAAGTTCATCGTGAGCGTCGGTTCGTCCACGGTGATCATCGGCAGCGCTTCGGGGTTATCCGGCGAGCAGATCGTCACGCCGATGCCGATTTCCTCGATACCGTTGATCAGCACGATATCGCCGGCCTGCGCTTCTTCGACCTGCACCCGCTCGAGACCGTGGAACGACAGCACCTGATTGATCTTGCGATTGATGATCGCGCCGTCCGGACCCGACCGCACCGCCACCTGCATGCCAGGACGAATGCGACCACGCGCGACACGGCCCACGCCGATACGTCCGACGTACGAGTTGTAGTCGAGCGACGTGATCTGCAGTTGCAGCGGACCGTCAGGATCGGCCGGACGCACCGGCACGTGTTCGAGAATGGCTTCGAAGAGCGGGCGCATCGTGCCTTCGCGCACTTCGGGGTCGAGGCCGGCGTAGCCGTTCAGACCCGACGCATACACCACCGGGAAGTCGAGCTGCTCTTCGGTCGCGCCGAGCTTGTCGAACAGATCGAAGGTCTGGTTGATCACCCAGTCGATACGCGCGCCCGGACGGTCCACCTTGTTGATGACGACGATCGGCTTGAGACCCAGCGCGAGCGCCTTTTTCGTCACGAAGCGCGTTTGCGGCATCGGGCCTTCGACTGCGTCGACGAGCAGCAGCACGGAGTCGACCATCGACAGCACGCGCTCCACTTCACCGCCGAAGTCGGCGTGTCCCGGCGTATCGACGATATTGATGTGCGTGCCTTCGTATTCGACAGCGCAGTTCTTCGCCAGGATCGTGATGCCACGTTCCTTTTCGATGTCGTTCGAGTCCATGACGCGCTCGGCGACCTGCTGGTTTTCCCGGAACGTGCCCGACTGACGGAGCAACTGGTCGACGAGCGTGGTCTTGCCGTGGTCGACGTGGGCAATGATGGCGATATTGCGGAGGGCGCGAGTCATATAGAGATGTCTTGGTTGTGCGCCGTCGGAGCGAGTCTCTTCAGTGAGACTTCATGGCTCGGCAAGCCCCCCTTGAAACCGTCATGCAAGCATGACTACGCGGGCCCGGCGCGGTGAGAACCGTAAATTATAGCACGCATGGATGTCCTTCCCTTGCAATAGGACGCAACCCGTAAGACGGCCAGGCAGAAGCCGCCACCGCCCCCGCGCGGATGGATTGTTAAGCAGATTCAGAAAAGCTTCTTGCAGCGACTAAAATGCCCCCCTATAATCCTGCCTAGTCAACTATTGCAACCGCATAATATTTTCCATGAGCGACGCTCCCAAATCTGCGGCGATCGGCGAATACGTGCTCGCCGAGAGCGTCGGCTACCTGATCAGCCGGGTGCGCTCGACCATGTGGAACATGGTCACGCAACACACGACCTCCGAACTGGGCATCACGAGCACACAGGCGAGCATCCTCTTCATGCTCGCGGTCGGCAAGTGCCTGACGGCCGCGGACATCGCTCGTGAATACGGCATAGACGCGAGCGCCGTGACGCGCCTCATCGACCGGCTGGAAAAACGTGACCTGCTTTCGCGCGTACGCAGCGAGGAAGACCGGCGCGTCGTGCGCCTCGCGCTGACGGACGAAGGCCAGGCAACGGCCGAGAAGATTCCCGCCATCTTTACGCGCGTGCTGGACAACCTCCTCGCGGGCTTCACGCCCGAAGAAGTGGGCTTCCTGAAGAGCATGCTGCGCCGGATTCTGGCCAACTCCTGTGATCCCTCCGTGGCATCGTTGCTCGCCGGAAACGATAAGCCTGGTACGTCATTGCGATGACAAGCAAATTTGTCGTCGGCAGCCTACAAAATGATTGCAACGTCCATCTTTAAGTCTCATCTCAAGAAACGAGATATGAAACAGCTTTCCCTGTCCGCGCTGCGCGGCGAGCGCCGTGTCAATAGCGCCGTGGTCGCCGCAATAGCCGCGCTCGCGCTTGCCGGTTGCGCGAACTACGCAGGCATCTCGAGCGACAAGCAGATTGTCGCGCCTGAAAACTTCGAGGCTACGCAAAGCCTGCCGGGACAAGGCGGCCAATGGCCGGCGCTCGATTGGGCGAAGCAGTTCGGCGATCCGCAGTTGCCGCGACTGATCGACGAGGCGCTCGCGGACAATCCCACCATCGCGCAGGCGCAGTCGCGGATCGCGAAGGCGTCGTCATATATCGAAACGTCACGCTCGGCGCTCTATCCGAAGGTCAACGGATCGTATTCGTGGACGCGCGAATTGTATTCGGCCAACGCCCTCTTCCCGCCACCCTACGGCGGCACCTGGTTCAGCGAGAACAACGTGCTCGCGAGCGCGTCGTGGGAACTCGATCTGTGGGGCAAGAATCGCTCGCGGCTGAACATGGCGGTGTCGCAGGAGAAGGCCGCCGAAGCGGACATGCAGCAGGCGCGTGTGACGCTGGCGGCATCGGTTGCGCGCACGTACAACCAGCTCGCGCTGCTGTACGCGCTGCGTGACGTCGCCCAGCGCGAGATCGCGAACCGGCAGGACGTCGGGCGCATCACGAACGGACGGGTCGCGGCCGGGCTCGACACCAGGGTCGAGAGCCGCACGGCGGAAGGCAACGTCGCGACGAGCCAGACCAATATGACCGAGCTCGACGGACAAATCGAAACCGTCCGCTATCAGCTCGCCGCGCTGCTTGGCAAGGGCCCGGACCGCGGTCTGCAGATCGCCAAGCCCGTGATCGATCCGAACGTCAACATGACGCTGCCGGACAACGTTCCCGCCGACCTCATCGCGCGCCGCCCGGATATCGTCGCCGCGCGCTGGCAGGTAGAAGCCGCGACGCACAACATCAAGGAAGCGAAAGCCGAGTTCTTCCCGGACATCAACCTCGCGGCGGCCTTCGGTTTCGACGCGTTCGGCTGGAGCCGCTTCCTGCAGGCGAGCAGCCGCCAGATCCAGATCGGGCCGGCGGTGCATCTGCCGATCTTCGATGCCGGCGCCCTGCGCGCCCAGTTGAAGGGCCGTTACGCCGACTTCGAGGGCAATGTCGCGAACTACAATCAGACGCTCATCAATGCGATGAACGATGTCGCGACCAACATTTCCGCGATCCGCTCGCTCGACAAACAGATGGCGGATGCGCAGCGCGCGCTCGCGGCGGCGACGAGCGCGTATCAGCTCGCGGTAATCCGCTACAAGGCCGGCCTGTCGCCGCAGTTGCAGGTGCTCAACGCCGACGAAAACCGTCTCGCCAACGAGCAGACCGTAACGAACCTGCGCCTGAAGCGCACCGATCTGCAAATCGCGCTGATCAAATCGCTCGGCGGTGGCTTCGACGCGACGAGCACGAATCTCGCGATCGACGGCAGCGGGCAGAATCAGGCGAACACGCAAGCGGCAAATCAGGCCACGCCATCGAAGTAAGCCGCGCACAAGAACACGCATCAGACCAATACGGAATATTCGGAGTCTTTCATGAGCGACCCTCAACAAACCGCGGCCGCGCCAGCGCCGAAGCAAAACAACGGCAAACGCCGCCGGCTGATGACGCTGATCGTGCTGGTCATCGTCATCGCCGCTGTCGCGTACGGGCTGTATTACTTCCTCGTCGCGCGCTTTCACGAAGCCACCGACGATGCGTACGTCAACGGCAACGTCGTGCAGATCACGCCGCAGGTCGTCGGTACGGTGATCTCGGTGAACGCGGACGACACGCAGACTGTGAAAGTGGGCGACCCGCTCGTCGCGCTCGATCCGGCCGATTCGAAGGTCGCGCTCGACCAGGCCGAAGCGAATCTCGCGCAGACGGTGCGTCAGGTCCGCACGTTCTTCGTCAACAACAACCAGTACGAAGCGCAGATCGCATTGCGCAGATCGGATCTGTCGCGCGCGCAGGACGATCTGAAGCGCCGCATGCAGGTCGCACAGACGGGCGCGGTGTCGCAGGAAGAAATCTCGCACGCACGCGACGCCGTCCGTAGCGCGCAGGCCGCGCTCGACGCCGCCGAGCAGGAACTCGCGTCGAACCGCTCGCTTACGGCAAACACGACGATCGCCGAGCATCCTAATGTGCTTGCGGCCGCCGCCAAGGTCCGCGACTCATACATCAACTTCGCGCGCAACACGCTGCCGGCGCCGGTGACGGGCTACGTCGCGAAGCGTTCGGTGCAGGTCGGCCAGCGCGTCGCGCCGGGCAATCCGCTGATGGCGATCGTGCCGCTCAACGCCGTGTGGGTCGATGCGAACTTCAAGGAAGTCCAACTTAAGCACATGCGCATCGGCCAGCCGGTGGAACTGACTGCCGATCTGTACGGTTCGAGCGTCGTGTATCACGGCAAGGTCATCGGCTTCTCGGCCGGCACGGGCTCGGCGTTCTCGCTGCTGCCCGCGCAGAACGCGACGGGCAACTGGATCAAGGTCGTGCAGCGCCTGCCGGTGCGTATCGAGCTGGATCCGAAGGAACTGGAGCAGCATCCGCTTCGTATCGGCCTCTCGATGAACGTCGACGTAACGATCAAGAACGAGGAAGGCGGCCAGCTCGGCAACGCGCGGAACACGGTGTACCAGACCAACGTGTTCGACAACTACGGCGCGCAGGCCGATCAGGAAATCGCGCGCATCATCCAGCAGAATGCGGGCACGGGTTCGTCGGCGCAGAGCACATCGTCGGCGCGCGGCAAGGCGACGAAGTCCGCATCGGCCGCCAAGCTGATGTAAGCGGACTCGCCCAATGTCTTCGCAAAACGTCGTTCATCCCCCGCTGTCGGGCGGAAAACTCGTCATCGGGACGATTGCCGTATCGCTCGCGGTGTTCATGAACGTGCTCGACACGTCGATCGCGAACGTCTCGATTCCATCGATATCCGGCGACCTCGGCGTGTCATCGGATCAGGGCACGTGGGTCATCACGTCGTTCGCGGTCGCCAATGCGATCTCGGTGCCGCTCACGGGCTGGCTCACGCAGCGCATCGGCCAGGTGCGGCTCTTCCTCGGCTCGATCATCCTGTTCGTGCTCGCGTCGTGGCTCTGCGGCCTTGCGCCGACGCTGCCGTTTCTGCTTGCCGCGCGCGTGCTGCAAGGCGCGGTCGCCGGCCCGATGATCCCGCTGTCGCAGACCCTCCTGCTCGCGAGTTATCCGCGCGAAAAAGCGCCGATGGCGCTCTCGATGTGGTCGATGACCACGCTCATCGCACCTGTCGCGGGCCCGGTGCTCGGCGGCTGGATCTCGGACAACATCTCGTGGCCCTGGATCTTCTACGTGAACATTCCGGTCGGAATCGCCGCGGCGATCGCCACGTTCGCGATCTTCCGGGATCGTGACTCCGCGATCCGCAAGTCGCCGATCGACACCGTCGGGCTCGCGCTGCTGGTAATCTGGGTGGGCTCGCTGCAGGTCATGCTAGACAAGGGCAAGGATCTCGACTGGTTCAATTCGACGACGATCGTCGTGCTCGCGCTGATCGCGGTGATCTCATTCGCCTTCTTCATCGTGTGGGAGCTGACGGCGGAGCATCCGGTCGTGGACCTGTCGCTGTTCGAACTGCGCAATTTCACCGGCGGGACGATCGCGCTGTCGATCGGCTACGGGCTCTATTTCGGCAACCTGGTGCTGCTGCCGCTATGGCTGCAAACCGATATCGGCTACACCGCGACGAACGCCGGCCTCGTGATGGCGCCAGTCGGCCTGTTCGCGATCCTGCTTTCACCGATCACCGGGAAGTTCCTGCCTCGAACCGATCCGCGCTATATCGCGACTGCGGCGTTTCTCGTGTTCGCGTTGTGCTTCTGGATGCGCTCGCGCTATACGACCGGCGTCGATACGTGGGCGCTCACGTTGCCGACGGTGATTCAAGGCATCGGCATGGCGGGCTTCTTCATTCCGCTCGTGTCGATCACGCTGTCGGGCTTGCCTGGGCATCGGATTCCGGCGGCGTCGGGCTTGTCGAACTTCGTGCGGATCATGTGCGGCGGCATCGGCACGTCGATCTTTTCGACGGCGTGGGAGCATCGCTCGATCGTGCATCACGCGCAACTCGTCGAGCAGGCCAACTCGTATAACCCTATCTTCGCAAACTCGATGCAGCAGATGGGCACGCTCGGCTTCTCGAAGGAACAGTCCTACGGCCTGTACAACAGCATGGCGACACAGCAGGCCGCGCAACTCGGCGTGAACGACATGTTTTATATCTCGGCGGGGATTTTCGTCGCGCTGATCGCGCTGATCTGGATCACACGGCCCGAGCGTTCGGGCGGCGGGGATTCGGCAGCGGCGGCGTCGGCGGCGCATTGACCGAATTGTCGCTGCAGAAAGAAAAGAGCCCGATTGATCGATCAATCGGGCTCTTTTTCATTGCGCTGTAACGATCAGCCGTTCGGGCGCAAGCACACCTTCGCCCGCGCGCGCCACGCCGAGCAAGCGACCGCCGCCCTGCGCATAGACGCGCACGCGGCCTTCTTCGAGACGAGTTTCGACGACGTCAGCCAAGCGCAGGCGTTGGCCGTGCAGGAAGCGCTTCGTCGCTTCATCGTTCAACTGGACCGCGGGAAAGGTCGAAAGAAGCGCATCGACGGGCTGAAGCCGTGCATCGCGCTCTGCTTCGTTCATGCCGGTCAGTTCGTCCAGCGTGACCGCGTGCTCCAGAGTCAACGCGCCGACGCCCGTGCGCCGCAGCGCCGTCAGATGCGCGCCGCATCCGAGCGCCTCGCCGATATCTTCCGCCAGCGTGCGCACATACGTGCCTTTGCTGCACGTTACGCGAAACGTCACGAGCGGCAATGCGCATGCGAGCAGCCGCAACGCGTGAATCGTCACCTGGCGACCTTCGCGTTCCACCGTCTGACCCGCACGCGCGTATTCGTAAAGCGGCTTGCCGTCGCGCTTCAGAGCGGAGTACATCGGCGGGACCTGCATGATGTCGCCGAGAAACTTCGCCATCGCTTCGGAAACCGCCGCCTCGTCGCACGTAACCTCACGCGTGTCGATGGCCTCGCCTTCGGCATCGCCGGTCGTCGTGCGAATCCCCAGTCGCATGGTCGCTTCGTATGTTTTGTCGGCATCGAGCAGATCTTGCGAAAACTTCGTCGCTTCGCCGAAGCACAGCGGCAGCAAGCCCGTCGCAAGCGGATCGAGCGTGCCCGTGTGGCCCGCCTTTTTCGCGAGATAAATCCGCTTCGCCTTGATGAGCGCGTCGTTGCTCGACAGCCCGAGCGGCTTGTCCAGCAACAGCACGCCATCCAGCGCGCGGCGCGCAATCTTCGGCCGCGCCTCGTTCTTCGAACCGCTCATCGCTCAGGCGCCTTCCTGACCGTCGTCGGCATCCTTCGCACGCGAAGCGTTCGCTTCGTCGATCAGGCGCGACATTTCGACGGCCTTCTCGATCGTCTGGTCATAGTGGAAATGCAGCGTCGGCACCGTGTGGATATGCAGGCGCTTGAACAGCATATTGTGAAGATGTCCTGCGGCGTGATTCAGACCCTGCTCGGTCTGTTTCGGATCGCCGGTGAGCGTCGTGAAATAGACCTTCGCGTGAGCGTAGTCGGGCGTGAGCTCGACGCTCTGAATCGTCACGAGACCCACGCGCGGGTCTTTGACCTCGCGCATGAGCTCCGAAAGATCGCGCTGAATCTGGTCCGCAATCTGCACGTTGCGGTTCGTGGATGTCCGTCTTTTAGCCATGATGTCGTTTCCGTGTTTCTTTTCGCGCCGCCTGAAGCAAAAAGGGCGGAGCGAGCCGCCAGGCTCACCCCGCCCTTTTCTCGGCGGCTAGCGCATTACAGTGTGCGAGCCACTTCCGTCACTTCGAAGACTTCGAACTGGTCGCCTTCCACGATGTCGCTGAAGTTCTTGATCGACATACCGCACTCGAAGCCCTGACGCACTTCCTTCACGTCGTCCTTGAAGCGCTTGAGCGAATCGAGCTCGCCGGTGTGGATCACGACGTTGTTGCGAATCACGCGCACCGACGAGGAGCGCTTGACGACACCGTCCGTGACCATACAACCTGCGATCAGGCCGACCTTCGGCACGCGGATGACCTGACGCACCTCGACCATGCCCGTCACCGTCTCGCGCTTCTCCGGCGCAAGCATGCCGGACATCGCCGCCTTCACCTCATCCACTGCGTCGTAGATGATGTTGTAGTAGCGGATGTCGATGCCGTTCGACTCGGCCAGCTTGCGGGCTTGCGCATCCGCACGCGTGTTGAAGCCGATGATGACCGCCTTCGACGCCGTCGCCAGGTTGACGTCCGATTCGCTGATGGCGCCGACCGCGCTGTGCACGATCTGCACGCGCACTTCGTTGGTCGACAGCTTCTGCAGCGACTGAACCAGCGCTTCCTGCGAGCCTTGCACGTCTGCCTTGACGATGAGCGGCAAGTTCTGCACTTCGCCTTCGCCCATCTGTTCCAGCATGTTCTCGAGCTTGGCGGCCTGCTGCTTCGCCAGCTTGACGTCGCGGAACTTGCCTTGACGGAACAGCGCGATTTCGCGCGCCTTGCGTTCGTCCGGCAGCACGATGACTTCCTCGCCCGCCGCCGGCACTTCCGAAAGACCCTGGATTTCCACCGGGATCGACGGACCGGCCGATTTCGTCGGCTTGCCGGTTTCGTCAAGCATAGCGCGCACACGGCCGTAGGCGCTGCCCGCGAGAACCACATCGCCGCGATTCAGCGTGCCCGACTGCACCAGAATGGTCGCGACCGGACCCTTGCCCTTGTCGAGCTTGGCTTCGATGACGAGACCCTTCGCAGCGGCCTCGACCGGCGCGGTCAGCTCCAGCACTTCGGCTTGCAGCGACACGTTTTCCAGCAGGTCGTCGATGCCGCGGCCAGTCTTCGCCGACACTTCGATGAACGGCGAATCGCCGCCGTACTCTTCCGGCACCACGCCTTCCGCGACGAGCTCTTGCTTCACGCGGTCCGGGTTGGCTTCCGGCTTGTCGATCTTGTTGATCGCGACGACGATCGGCACGCCGCCCGCCTTCGCGTGGGCGATCGCTTCCTTCGTCTGCGGCATCACGCCGTCATCCGCCGCGACCACCAGAATGACGATGTCGGTCGCTTTCGCGCCGCGCGCACGCATTGCCGTAAAGGCTTCGTGACCCGGCGTGTCGAGGAAGGTGATGACGCCGCGCGGCGTTTCGACGTGATATGCGCCGATATGCTGCGTGATGCCGCCCGCTTCGCCCGCCGCCACTTTCGCGCGACGGATGTAGTCCAGCAGCGAGGTCTTGCCGTGGTCTACGTGGCCCATGACGGTGACGACCGGCGGACGCGGCAGCTTTTCTGCCGTGTCTTCCGTGGCTTCGCCTTCGACGAGCAGCGCTTCCGGATCGTCCAGCTTCGCCGCAACCGCGCGATGGCCCAGTTCCTCGACGACGATCATCGCCGTTTCCTGATCCAGCACCTGGTTGATCGTGACCATCTGGCCGAGCTTCATCATCACCTTGATGACTTCCGAAGCCTTCACCGACATCTTGTGCGCGAGGTCGGCCACGGAGACGGTTTCCGGCACATGCACTTCACGGATGATCGGCTCGGTCGGCGCCTGGAAAGACGTCGACTGGTCCTGATGCTTGCCGCGACCCTTCGGACCGCCGCGCCAGCCGCGATCAACGCCGCCGCTCGAATCGCCGCGTGTCTTCATGCCGCGGCGCTTCGAGGCGTCGTCTTGCTGCCAGCCGCCCTTGCCGGCCTTCTTCTTGTCGCCAGCGCCTGCCGGAGCCGTCGACGCGGGAGTCGTCGCACCGCCTGCAGCCGGCTTCTTCGCCGCCGGACGTGCCGCCTGCGCGCCTTCCGGCTTCGCGGGCTTGTGCAGCGTGCCCTTTGCTTCGGCGGCCTTCGCCGCTTCCACCGGCTTCGGTGCGGGCGCGGGTTCCGGCGCCTTCACCTGCGCCTTGCGCGGGGTGTTCATCATTTCGCGGATCGCGCGCGCTTCGGCTTCCGCCGCTGCACGGCGCTTCGCGATGGCTTCCTGCTCCAGACGCGTCTTTTCAGCCTTGGCTTTCGCGTCTTCTTCCGCCTTCTTCGCGGCTTCACGCTGAGCAGCACGCTCGCTCGCAGCCTTCTCTTCCGCTGCCTTTTCCGCGGCTTCGCGTCGAGCGGTGTCGTCCTGCTTCGGTTCCGGCTTCGCTTCGACTGCCGGTTGCGTGCGCGTTTCCTGACGCGCGGACTGCACCGAACGCGAGATTTCCGCGGCCTGAGCCGCGGCCGCCGCACGGCGCGCCGCTTCCGCTTCTTGCTTCTTGCGCTCGGCTTCCGCCGCTTCCTCGCGGGCGCGGCGCTCGGCCTCTTCGCGTTCGAGCTTCGCCTGTTGCTCCTTCAGTTCGCGCTCTTCGCGCTCGAGCTGCTCGGCGGCGTGGCGCGCTTCTTCCTCGCGACGCTGCAGTTCGGCCTCGTCGACTTCCGGCTCTTCGACGTGATTCGGCGCCGCCTCGGCCTGCTCGAGACCGGGTTCGTCACGCTTCACGAAAACACGCTTCTTGCGCACCTCGACCTGAATGGTGCGAGCTTTACCCGTTGCGTCGGATTGCTTGATTTCCGACGTATGCCGGCGGGTCAAAGTGATCTTGCGCTTGTCGGCGTCGGCGGAACCGTGCGACTTGCGCAAATGATCGAGCAGACGCGCCTTGTCCGTTTCGGACAGGTCGTCATTCGCGCTCGCTTTCTGGACGCCAGCCGCCTGCAACTGCTCGAGCAGGACGCCCGCAGGCATTTTGAGTTCCGCGGCAAATTGGGCTACGTTGTTACTCGCCATTCATTCCTCTTGATGCAAGGACAGATCCTTGCGGTTAGATCGGGGTCACGCGGCCAAACAGGCCGCCAAATATCAGTGCGCCATGGTCATTTCTCACTGGAACCAGTGTTCACGTGCTTTCATGATCAACGCCTTAGCGGCATCCTCTTCCATACCGGTCATTTCGACCAGTTCATCGACTGCCAGCTCCGCGAGTTCGTCGCGGGTCTGAATCTGGTGCTCCGCGAGCTTTGCAAGCAGCTCGTTGTCCATGCCATCGAGGCTCTTCAGATCGAGCGCGACGCCTTCCACTTTCTCTTCGTTGGCGATCGCCATCGTGAGCAGCGCGTCGCGTGAGCGGTTGCGCAGTTCGTGCACGGTGTCTTCGTCGAAGGCTTCGATTTCGAGCATTTCGTTGAGCGGCACGTAGGCGATTTCTTCGAGGCTCGTAAAGCCTTCGTCGATCAGGATGTCGGCGACTTCCTCGTCCACATCCAGACGCGCCATGAACAGGTCGCGCAACTTGCCACGCTCTTCGTTCTGTTTCAACGCCGACTCGTCCGGCGTCATGATATTGATTTGCCAGCCGGTGAGTTCGCTCGCGAGTCTCACGTTCTGGCCGGCACGGCCGATGGCGACGGCGAGCTCGTTCTCGTCCACGACGACGTCCATCGAGTGCTTTTCTTCATCGACGACGATCGACTGCACGGCTGCCGGCGCGAGGGCGCCGATAACGAACTGCGCGGGGTCTTCCGACCATAGCACGATGTCGACGTTCTCGCCACCGAGCTCGTTGCGCACGGCCTGTACTCGCGAACCGCGGATGCCGACGCACGTGCCGATCGGGTCGATGCGCTTGTCGTAG
This sequence comes from Caballeronia sp. INML1, assembly GCF_023631085.1. Taxonomy (NCBI): domain Bacteria; kingdom Pseudomonadati; phylum Pseudomonadota; class Betaproteobacteria; order Burkholderiales; family Burkholderiaceae; genus Caballeronia; species Caballeronia sp. INML1. The sequence goes on from NZ_JALQDT010000019.1 coordinate 139,866, forward strand.
GCGATCACCCCGATTTTCGCACGCACACCGGGATCGCGCGCGGCCGCCTTGATCTCCAGCAGCCCCTGTTCGATTTCCGGTACTTCCAGTTCGAAGAGCTTCATCAGAAACTCGGGCGCGGTGCGCGAGAGCTCGATCTGCGGACCGCGCGCGGTGCGGTCCACCTTCGCGATATATGCGCGCACGCGGTCGCCCACGCGCAAATTTTCCTTCGGAATCAGCTGATCACGGCGCAGCAGCGCCTCGACCCGGCCCGACTCGACGATGAAATTGCCCTTGTCCAGGCGCTTCACCGAGCCGGTCATAATTTTTTCCCCGCGCTCGAGGAAGTCGTTCAGGATCTGCTCGCGCTCCGCGTCACGCACCTTCTGCAGAATGACCTGCTTGGCGGCCTGCGCGCCGATGCGGCCGAACTCGATCGACGGAATCGGCTCCTCGATGAAGTCGTCCACCTCCGCGTCGGGCTTCTGCTCCTTCGCTTCGAACAACAGGATTTCCTGATCCGGCTCTTGCAGGCCGGCCTCGTCCGGCACGACGCGCCAGCGGCGGAAGGTTTCATGCTCGCCGCTCTCACGGTCGATGGCGACGCGGATATCCACGTCTTCTTCGAAGAGCTTCTTCGTTGCGGAAGCAAGCGCAGCTTCCAGCGCTGCGTACACGACGTCCTTGTTGACGTTCTTTTCGCGTGCCAGCGCATCCGCCAGCATCAATACTTCGCGACTCATTGTTTGCGGCTCCTAAAATCAACCTTGGGGACGAGACGTGCTTTATCGAGGTCCGCGAGCGTGAAATCGAGCATCGCAGCGCCGTCCTTCCCTTCAAATTCCAATCCGATCTTTTCGCCGTCAGGCGCGTGCAAGATGCCACGGAACGATTTGCGCCCGTCCAGCGGCTTTTTCAACGTGATGGAGACTTCGCTCCCCGCGAAGCGCTCGAAATCCGCCAGTTTCTTGAGCGGGCGGTCGAGCCCCGGCGACGATACTTCGAGCCGGTCGTAATCGATGTTCTCGACTTCGAGCAAGTATTGGAGCTGGCGCGTGACCTTCTCGCAGTCTTCGATGGCGATACCAGCCGGCTGGTCGATATAGACACGCAACATGCCGCCTCCCGAACGTTCGAGATCGACAAGCTCGTAGCCTAAGCCCGAGACCGTGGTTTCTATCAATTCCGTCAGTTGCACAGTAACTCCAAGGTGTTTCGCGCGCTCCACGCCAAAACACCTGCGGGCGAGCGCCTTCATGCGGGCGCGCACCCCTGCTCCCGAGATGCCGAACCGAAAAGCCAAAAAAAAATGGGCGCAACGCCCATCTTCTTCAACAGAGGTCGCACCCGGGCAGCGAAAAAACTACGTGCCCAGCGACTTTGTGATTTTAGCCATTTTTCAGGATAAACGCAAACGTAACGCGCTCTTTCAGCCCTGTTGAGCCCAAGTTCACGTTGATCTGTCTGCGCGATCCCGAAGCGTCAGCCACATGTTTTTCGTCACCGGAAGCAGGCGCGAGTCATCGGACCCGATTCGCGGCGACGTATATGTGCATTCTTTGCGCTTTACCGCGGTCAGCGACCGCGCGAGCGGTTACGCCCGCCCCGGTTGGCGCTGCCGCCGGCCTTGCCCTGCCCCGAACCCTGCTGCGCACCGCCCTGGCGATTTCCGCGCGGCGCATTTGCGCCCGCGGCGCGCTTGCCCGCGCCGCCCATGCCCTGCGTCGCGCCTTGCGGACGAGCGCCGCGCGGACCCTGCCGGCCGCCGTTGCCACGATTGCCGTTCGGCTCGTTGCCGACGCGATTGCCGTTCGCTTCGCGCCCGCCGCGACGGCCCATGCCACCGGCGTTGCCCGTGCCCGCGTTGCCGCCGAATCCGCCCATGCCGCCGAGCCCGAAGCCGCCTGCCATGCCGCCCGGCTGACCTCGTCGCCCGCCGCGTCCCGGCGTCTGCTGCTGCGTCATGCGCGCGTGCGAGCTCAGCGCGGGCTCGCGCGTGATGAATCCCATCGACGTCTGCATCGGATCGGGTTGCACGCGCGGCGCCGCATTGCGCCCGCCCTTCTCGGCTGTCGGCAGCTTCAGGCCGACCGACTCCATCAGGCTGCGCACTTGATTGTCTTCGAGTTCCTCCCACCGGCCGCGCTTCAAACCTCGCGGAAGCGCGATCGGACCGTGACGCGTACGGATCAGGCGGCTCACCATCAGACCCGCCGCCTCGAACATGCGGCGCACTTCGCGATTGCGGCCTTCAGCCAGCGCGACGTGATACCAATGATTCGTGCCTTCGCCGCCGCCGTCCTGAATGCGCAGGAAGTTGGCCGGACCGTCGTCGAGTTCGACGCCCTTCAGCAGCTTCTGCTTCATCGCCTCCGACAACTGGCCGACCACACGCACCGCGTATTCACGCTCGACGCTGTAGCGCGGATGCATGAAGCGGTTCGCCAGATCGCCCGACGTCGTCAGCAGCAGCAGGCCTTCCGTGTTGAAGTCGAGACGGCCGACCGCGAGCCATTTCGCGGTTTTCATCGACGGCAGCTTGTCGAACACGGACGGACGGCCTTCCGGATCCGCGTGACTGACGATCTCGCCCGTCGGCTTGTGATAGAGCAGGATGCGCGGCGGCTTGCTCGCGAGCTTGCGCTTGAGCGGCTTGCCGTTGATGCGCACCTGATCGGACGGCATGATGCGCTGGCCAATATGCGCCGGCTCGCCGTTCACCGACACGCGGCCGGCGATGATCAGCTCTTCCATGTCGCGGCGCGAACCCATGCCCGCATCGGCGAGCACCTTGTGCAGCTTCGGCGCATCGTCGTCCGGTTCCAGCACGCGCTTTTGCTGCGGGGCGTTGCGGCCGCGTCGCAGCATAGGTGCACGCACGCCGCCCGAACCGTTGTCGGCGTCGAAAGCCGGGGAAGTCACGTAGGCGAACACGTCGTCGACCGCGGCAGCGGCTGCGCTCTCGACGGTCGCGGGGCCCGAGTCGTTGCGCTTGCCGCGCTTTTGCTGCGGCGGGTTCTTGCGCCGCCCGCCTTCACGCGGTGCGGGCACGGCGGCCTGCGCGACCGGTTCGTCCGCCGCGTCGACACTGGCCTCACCCGTCGCGGCGCGCACGTTCTTGCGACCGCGCGGGCTGGCCCCTTCGCTCTTGCGCGGCTTTGCGCTTGGGTCCCTGCGCGGGGTGCGGACCGGTGCGGCGACGACGCCATCGGGCGGCGTCTCGTTCACGGCATCCGGCGCGCCTTCGGCGTCCTTGGTCTTCGCGACAGCGCGACGCCGTGCGATCAGGCTGCGCGGCCCGCGGCGCAGTCCGCGACGCGGACGATCTTCGCCCTCGCTGCCTTCATCGGCGCGGTCGGCGCGCGTGCGTTCGCCGGCATCGGCCGACTCGGGTGCGTCCGCGGCATGCGCCGGGCGCGCGGATTCAGGCGAATCGCTGTCGTGGGAGTGTGTCAAAACAACCTCAAATGTCGAAGCGCGCCCGTCGCGGGCGCGTCTAAAAATCCGCTGATCGGTCCGGCTGGTCGTCTCGAAATGATCTTTATGGAGAGCCGGGTTGCGAGATCAGGGGCCTTGCAATTTGCGTCAGGCGCGGCGCGCCTTCGGTTCTTCGGAGTCGTCGTCCAGTTCTGCGTCGTTCGATGGACTCGCGTCTCGTTCCTCTTCACGCGGCAACGACGCGGGTGCGTCGTGCGCGCTGCTCAGCGGCTGCGCGTGAATCCCGGGCGGCAATGCGACGCGCTCATCTCGCGCATCGAAATGTTTCGCTCCGAGTGTTTCCTGCTGTTCTTCTGCCTGTTCTTGCTTCACCGAGACATCGGCTGCGCTCGCATCGCCGCCGGGCACTTCGGTTTCGACGGTTTCAGCCGATTGCATCGCTTCAACGGCGTTGACCGGCGCGAACGCATCGTGTTCCCCGTTATTCATTGCGTCCGGCACGCCGTGCGTCTGGGCGCTGGCCGGCTGCACGTCCCCGGCAATGCTGTCGGGGAATTCGATGGAATGCTGCGCGAGCAGCGATGCCTCGAGTTGCGCCGCCGGATTGTCCAACGCAGGCAGCTCGTCGAGCGCGCTCAGGCCGAGGTCGTCGAGAAACTGCTTGGTCGTCGCGTACAGCGCCGGGCGGCCCGGCACATCGCGATGACCGATCACTTCGATCCAGCCACGGTCTTCCAGCTGCTTGACGACCTGCGTGTTCACCGTCACGCCGCGAATCTCTTCGATATCGCCCCGCGTTACAGGCTGCCGATACGCAATGATTGCCAGCGTTTCGAGTACGGCCCGCGAATACCTGGGCGGCTTTTCCGGGTGCAGCCGGTCGAGATAGCCCCGCATGGCAGGCTTGCTCTGAAAACGCCAGCCCGAGGCAAGCGCTACCAGTTCGACGCCGCGTCCCGACCAGTCGGCCTTGAGCGCTTCGAGCAACGTGCGAACGGTATCCGCCGAAATGTCGTCGGCGAACAGCTTGCGCAATTCATTCAGCCTCAGCGGTTCCTGCGCGCAGATCAAGGCAGTCTCGAGGACGATCTTCGCCTCTTGGGTATTCATGCAGCTTGGGTCAACCCTGTATGGTCAATGATTCAATTCAAAATCGGGCTTGCGCAGGACCGAACGCCACCAAACTGGTGCGAACGATAAAGCTGGACGCGGAGTTTCAAGACGCGCTCGCCCGATTGTAATCGGTCATATTGATTGGGAGCACGCACCGGGGAGAGGCGGTAAAGGGCGATCGGTGAGCGAATCGCCGGGCCATCCCAGCCGGACGAGGTGGCGCTTTCCTAGGCGAAAGCGCGTGACTGAGCGCCATATTACGCAAAAACAACCGGGGCGTAAAGGTGATCGCTTGATCGTCAGCCGAACTCACTCGACGCCGGTCCTGACCGAGCGGCGTGCGCCGGCACGACTCAGGCGACGGCGCGCGCCGCTAGAAAACGCTGCAAACGCTCGACACCCGCGTCGAGCCGCGCCGGATCGCACGCGTAGCACCAGCGCACGAAGCCTTCGCCTTCCGGGCCGAACGCGCTACCCGGCGCGAGCCCGAGGCCGGCTTCGCGCACGAGCGACTTGCACAGATCGAGACTGCTGGACGCGCCCGGCAGCGAGAAGAACAGATACATCGCGCCGTCGGGCGCGCGAACATCGACGCCTTGGATCGTCTTCAGCGCCTTCACCAGATGATCGCGGCTCGCGCGCAAATCGGCGACGAGCGCCTGAGTGAAGCGTTCGCCCTCTTCAACCGCGACGATGCCCGCCTGCTGCACGAACGACGGCGCGCACGAAGTGTTGTATTCCACGAGCTTGCCGAGATCGTCCATCAGTTGCGTCGGCGCGACGAGCCAGCCGAGCCGCCAGCCGGTCATCAGCCAGGCCTTCGAAAACGAATTCACCGCGATCACGCGCTCGTCGCGCGCGGCGAGATCGAGGAAAGAAGGCGCGACGCGCGCGCCATCGCCGTAATACAGACGCTCGTAGACTTCGTCCGCGACGATCCAGATGCCGTGACGGCGGCAATGCTCCAGCACGGTGCGTTGCTGCTCGCGCGTCATCGTCCAGCCGGTCGGGTTGTTCGGCGAGTTGATCATCAGCATGCGGGTGTCCGGCGTGAGCGCCGCGAGCAGGCGGTCGAGATCGAGCGTCCAGCCCCGCGCGCCATAGGTCAGCGAGACCGTGTCGACACTCGCGCCGAGAATTTTCGGAATCTCGACGAGATTCGGCCAGAGCGGCGTCACCGCGACGACGCGATCGCCCGCTCCGACGACGAGCTGCGCCGCGAGCATCAGCGCATTCACGCCGGCGCTCGTGACGGCGATATGCGCCGGCGCCGTCGCGCCGTGCAGCGCGCTCACGTAGCGGCTGAGCGACTCGCGCAGCGGCGCGATGCCGAGATTGTGCGTGTAGAAGGTGGCGCCATCGGTGAGCGCGCGGCTCGCGGCGTCGCGAATAAACTGCGGCGTCACGCGGTCCGATTCGCCGAACCAGAACGGAAGCACGTCGGGTACGCCGAAGCCGGCGTTCGCAACCTCGCGAATCTGCGACGGCCTCAACGCGCGCACCGCGTCGCGGGCATTCGGCGCACCGGACCCGTGCAGGCCGGCCAATTGACTCAGTTCGCTGACCACCGCTCCTTCCGACTCACTCATCGCTCCCCCCGTCGTCTTGTCGTAAAAAATGAAGTCTAACGCGCGCGCCGCGTTTTCGAGACGGCAGACCGGCTTATACGAGGTCTTCCGCACGCCGCGGCAGCGATGCGATCAGCGACCAGACCGACTCCGCCGCTGGCGACAGCGAACGATCGCGCCGGCGCACGAGTTCCACGGTGCGCTCGGCGCGCGGCTCGAGCGGCAACGCAACGAGCGACGAGTCCGCCGGCAGCGGCAATGCCAGCCACGGCAATACGCTCACGCCGACGCCCGCCTCCACGAGGCCGAACACCGTCGCCGAATGGCCGAGTTCCTGCACCACTTGCGCTTCGACGCCGTGCTCCTGCATCACGGCGTCGATGATCGGCCGGCTCCCGGACGCGTAGTCGAGCATGACGAGCCGCTCGCCCGCGAGCGCCTCCCATGGCACGGCCGTCTCGCGTCCGAGCGGATGATCTCGCCGCGCGACGAGACAGAACGAATCGGTCATTACGGGCTCGCCATGCAGATCGTCGGAGGAAAATGGTCCGATCACCACGCCGAAATCGACTTCGCCGGACTTGACCTTTCGCAGGACATCGGACTGAACGTCATCGCGCAGACTCAGCGTGATCAGCGGAAATTGCTGCAGGCACGAAGCGATCACGCGCGGCATCAGCCGGCAAGCGACAGTCGGGCTCGCCGCGACGATCACGCGTCCGCGACGCTGCTCCCCGAGATCGCGCACTTCACGCAGCGCCTCGTCGAGATCCGCCAGGAGACGCGACACAGTGCCGACGAGGTTTGCGCCGACGTCGGTCAAGAGCACCTCACGCGTCGTCCGATCGATCAGCTTGAGGCCGATTTCCCCTTCCAGTTCGCGCACGCAACGGCTGACCGCCGACTGTGTCAGGCCGATCTCATCACCCGCGCGGCTGAAGCTGCGCAGCCTCGATACCTCGATAAAGACGCGCAGTTGCCGCAACGTCACGTTCAATGGCGCACTCATTCGAATTGCTCATCAATTAGCCGATTTCATGCGCGAGTATAACGGCGGTTCGTATGATTTCATGCGCGAACGTACGTTACGCTGCGGTGCAACAATTTACTGAAACGCACGCTGGATGGGCCTATTGCACTTGATTGGTGATTGTCCCGATTTCTTAATCAGTCTGTTTCGGGTCTGATACGGGCCATGCTGGCATCGCGTCAGCCTACTGCCATGCGGGTTTCCCGGATTTCGCAACATGCATGGCACGGTTCTCGCATTTCTTTGCGCACAGAGGTCGGAGCGACAGGCGGTCATTGAACGTTGTCCGCCGCCACCGCTTTGACCTTCCCAGGCATTCGTTTATCGGATTCCGCCCAGAGTGCGCGGCGCGGGGCAGCGCACCGGGGTTAGCTTCGCTGAGGTGAGATATGGTGCTGTTCGACGATTTGAGAGATAACGAGTGGGCGCTGGTCGAGGCGTTGTTTTGTGCCGAGCCGGCACGGAGCGAACGGCGCGGACGTCCGCGCGTCGAGGCGCGAGCCGTGGTGAACGCGGTTTTGTGGGTGCTGTCGACTGGCGAAGGCTGGTCGAAGCTGCCCGGACGCTACCCGTCCCCGCCGACCTGCCGCCGCCGCTTCGATGAATGGCAAGCGGACGGTACGCTCGCCGAGATCGTGAAACGTCTTTCCAGCAACGGCCGTGAAGTGTCGCTGCGCGGACGCATAGGGTCGAGCGCCGCGAAACCCCCGGCGCCGCCGAGTCGCGATCGTCTGCGCGGCGCGTTCTGGACGAACCCGGAATCGTGGCGCGCTCCGGCGAAGATGGCCTGATCGGATTTGCTTCAATTCGAGGCCGGTAACCGCCGGCCTCGCGCAGATATTCTGACTCTCGCGCAGGTCACGGCCTTCGCGATCTCCACTCTCTTCCGAATTCGACTAGCGGCATCGATGGACCGCATCTGTCCGTGTCGACGGTCGCACGGCGCGCCGTCGCGACGAAACAACTCTTTACTATTCCTTACAGCGCCACTGCGGAACACAGCATAGCTTGGTGAATGATCGAACAGGCCCCACGAAGGCTTCGAGGATTTCATCATGAAGGCATCGACTCTGCTCGTGCACGGCGCCGTTGTCGCGCTGACGAGCACCGCGGCGATGAGCCAGGCCCAGCCCCCGCCGCCTGCTTCCGATTTCCATGTGGGCACGAAGGCCTCGGTGGCCGCGTCGCAGAGCGCCAGCCGGAATCGCGACGCCGCGCCGCCCGCGCCGCGCGGCGATCTGCGCGGCGACATTGCGAGCAACGCGCGCCCTCGCCCGGATTCGGACCGCGATCCGCATGTCCAACATCGCTGAATGCGCCTGCATCAATGATGCGCGCTTCGCGGAACCACTTCGGCGCGCGTCAGTCACACCCCATGCCATGAACAGCGCGTGGCAACAGTGATATCCGGTCTGCCCGTGTCGTTCGCGGCACGGGCGCTTTTTTGACTGGAGCGCCGACTGCAGGTCGATTGCCGGGTCTTTTGTCCGACGACAACGTGCCCTCGACCCATGCGTCGACTGTCCACCGCTTCCGGCGTATCCGGCAGGCTAGACGCGCGCCTCCAGAACTGCTTCCTGTCCACCGAACGTGTAAGGCTCCGCACGACGCAGATCCCAGTCGCTCGAGCGTTCATCACGTGAAAGGCGCAGGAATTCGTGCTTGCCGCGCTCGGTGACGACCGCGATATCGACGGGAGCATGAAATCCGGGCGCGGGTGCCACGGTGCGCTGCCGGGTGAGTTCGAGCAAACCTAGCGCGCGCAGGAGGTCGAAAACGTTGGGACGTTTTGCCCAGGGAACCTGACGATACTGCGCTCGGCGAAGTGCTTCGAGTACAACTTCGTTGGAATACGTGGTCATCTCGTTCTTTCTTCCTGTGCAGCCATGACGACGCTCGTGACGGTCGCAAGACGGTTCGCGACGTCGACTAAACGCGGCGCGCCGAATCTCGTCTGCGATGGCGATTCGCAGCTGAATGTTTGGCCGCCGCTTGCGTTAGGTGCTGCTTTCTATTACAAGCCCCCGTTGAGAGCGCGCTAATCACGCGCTTTACTGCGACAACCGCCGATGCGTTCCAAGCACGCGATGACGGAACGAATTGTCCTCAAACCAATACGTTACCCCAATCAAATTGGTTCTATTCACTTTATTGCTGCTTTTTTTTGCATTATTTGCGCTGTGGCGGCGCCGCCGCTTTCAGATCGCGATCATCGTGGCTGCGCTCGCGTGGGCAGTCGGCTCCGGCTGGCTCGCGACTCCGCTGCTCGATCTCGCCCAGCACGGCTATCGTCATACCGATGTGCCGACCTTCGCTCCCCGGACGACGATGGTGCTCATGGGCGGCGGAACGGCCCGCAGCGAAGGGGGACTTGTTCCGCAGTTCAATGCGATGCGGCGTATCGACGCGATCGGCATGTTGTATCGCGAGTGCCGCGAAACCGGCGCGTCCTGCAAGGTGATCCTGAGCGGCGGCGACCCGCAACGCCACGGGCAGGCCGAAGCCGACAATTACGCGCCTTACGTGCTCGCGCAGGGCGTCGCGCCGGATGATCTCGTGCGCGAGAATCAAAGCCTCAACACTTACCAGAACGCGCGCAACGTGGCCGACATTCTGGGCCCCGCACATGACAACCGTTTGATCGTCGTCACATCTGCGTATCACATGCGGCGTGCGTTGCGTGCCTTCGAGGCGTTCGGCTACGCGCCGGTACCCTACGTGTCGGATGTGCGGCCCAATCGCGTCACGTTGTTTCCGCGCATCCGAGGCTTTGCGAACAGTGAACTCGCCATGCACGAACTTGTCGGGCTCGCGCGCTTCGATGTGTATCGCTGGCTGAATCTCTACTAGCGGCGACGCACCCAGCGCGACGGATGCTAAGGACTCTGGAACAGTTCGACGATGACACGCGCCACACCGTTGCCCGATTCCGGGCTTATGATTCACATTGTCTGAACGTTAGGCGCGTGAAGTTCGCGGCTGACGTCCCGCGATGCGGCGGGAGCGATTTTTGCTCGGATGCAAGCGTCATTCCACCGGATCGGACAGACGATTCCCGGGTTCAACTGCTACTAGGAGGTAACAATGAAGAAAGTGTCCCTGGCTGTTCTGTTGTCCCTCAGCGCGGTCGCATCGGGCGCTTACGCCCAGGGCGATCAGGGCGTGACCATGAGCACCGATCCTGCGAAGATTTCCGATATCGAATCGCGTGCGCAAAATTTGCAGTCGCAGCAAGACAACATGCAAAACATGCGCTCGCAGACACCTTCGCACAAGTCGATGCATCACAAGAAATCGCCTAACAAGCCGGCGGCTGGCTCGAGTCAGTAAGCCCGGCGCGCCTCAGGCACGGGGCCATTCACGCGCCGCCTTCAGTCGACCCGTCGGCGCGAAGGCGGCGCGAGAGTATGTGCACGTCGTATTCGCCAACGCTCATGCGCGGGTAGCGCGGTGCGAAACCCAGTCGCCGCTTTCAATGCGCGGCCGTCCGGCAACGGCGGCAGCCGCGACCGGATAGATCAGGCAATCGATCCGATCCGGTCTGCCTTCGACATTCACGTCCACATGCAGGCGATGCGAGCGGAATAACCCTTCGACGCCCGGATACACTTCTTCGATTTCATCGAGCACAGGTACAAGCGCGTCGTCGATGCGATAGACGTCGCCGCGAATCGGCGCGCCCTCTTCGTCGATCACAAGCCCCGGATAGCTGCCGAAGTCGAAAAGCCGCCCCTGAACATGCGCGGCGCCTATCCATTCCGGCATGGCGATGCCGTTGCGCCCGGCCGCCCGGTTGATATCGTTGACCTCGCCAGCGCGCAACGTGCCGTAAACGAAAACGTATTGCATCGAAAAGCCCGCTCCTGTCGTCGGAAGATGATCGACGGCCATTATGCGCCGCGCAAAATCGCGGCGCGCTCCGGTAAGCGCTTTCGGCTACCATCGGCGCGTGCCCCCTGATGACTCCGCACGCCCGAGCACACTCCAACCTGAGCGAACATGGCTACGTTAGTCGAATCGAGAACGTCGAGCGAGGAAGTCGAACATCTCGACATTCCCGTTGAGCATTCACCGACGCTCGATCATCCGATTCGCGTGCGGTCGCGGCCGGTTCCTTATGGCGTGCGTATCGCGCTGCATACGCATCCTTGGGCTCAGGTCGCGTACACCTCGCGCGGCGTGCTGCGCGTCGCAACCGCCGATTCCACCTGGATGGTGCCGCCCTCGCGCGCGATCTGGGTGCCGCCCAATGTCACGCATGAAGTCGTGATCGTGGAGGATGCCTATCTGCGCACGCTGTATGTCGATGCGAGCGTCGTGCCGGCCGGACTCGGCGCCTGCCGGGTCGTCGAAGTGTCGGCGCTCTTGCGCGAAGTCATCGCCGCTCTCGACGAAGAAGCGATTTCCCGTCAGCGCGAGCGGCTGCTCGGCACGCTCGCACTCGATGAAATCATCCGTTCGCAGCCGTTGCCGCTTTCCGTGCCGATGCCAAGCGAGAAGCGTCTGCGCGCCTTGTGCAACGCCGTGCTGGCCGACCCGTCGCATTCGGATCTGGAGCGTTGGTCGTCCGAAGCGGGCGCGAGTTCGCGCACCATCGCGCGGCTCTTCAGACGCGAGCTTGGGGTGAGTTTTTCGCAGTGGCGCCAGCAGGCCGTTCTCGCACGCGCGATCCCTTTGCTGAGCCAGGGCCGCCCGCTCGCGCTGGTTGCGCGCGAACTGGGCTATCAGAGCCAGAGCGCGTTCTCCGCGATGTTCCGTCGCGCGTTTGGCGAGAGCCCGCGCGCATTTTTCGCGCGCGATAGCCGCGATGATCGCGATACGCGCGACATCGACGGTGCATAGGACACGGACGCTCCCGCGTCAGACGCGCCGCACCATGTGCCGGATCGCGCCGAGCTGCGCGAGACGCGAGCCGGCCGGCCGGTAGCCGAGACGACTGTAGAGACGCGCCGCCGGGTTATCGACGAACACGCGCAACTGACATTCGGCAAGCCCGCGCGCTCTCGCCCAGCGATGCGCCGTGTTGAGCAGGAACGTTCCGGCTCCGCGCCCGCGATAACCCGGTGCAATTTGAACGTCGCGAATATGCAGCGAATTGTCTTCCTCGGTGACGCGCATGACGCCGATCGGAATGCCGTCCGCCTGCAGGATGAAATTCTCTGACTCGCGCCAGCTCGAGAGGAAGAGATCGCCGCGCCACACGAGGTTATGACGCCGGTAATAACCGACCATGTTGTCGTGCGTGAGCGCTTCGGCGAAGGCGAAGTCCGCCATGGTCGCCTGGCGCAGTTGATAGAGCGAGAGGTCTTCGGTCGGATCGAGCATCGCACGGGCACGAGAACAAGTGCCTAAACACTAAGACAGTGCGCGCGGGCTGGCAATGGCCATTATTACGGTCGAGTGCGGATCGAACGCGTACTTGAGGGATCGTCCCGGCGAGCAGGCAAAAAAAATCCAGCCGACAGGCTGGATTTTTCGCACAACGATTTGGCGGAGCGGACGGGACTCGAACCCGCGACCCCCGGCGTGACAGGCCGGTATTCTAACCAACTGAACTACCGCTCCACTTCTTTTCATCGATTCGCGGCGTGACCTGCGAATCTTGCAGCGCTTCTACTAGCAGCCGCCGATGTTCTGGCGTCCCCTAGGGGATTCGAACCCCTGTACTCACCGTGAAAGGGTGATGTCCTAGGCCTCTAGACGAAGGGGACTTCAACTTCTACGCAGCCTGCGGCGAAAAAAAACCGGCTCTCATTAGCCGGAGTGTTCCTGCTCGCAAGTGTTGGCGGAGCGGACGGGGCTCGAACCCGCGACCCCCGGCGTGACAGGCCGGTATTCTAACCAACTGAACTACCGCTCCACTTCTCTTCATCGACCCGCCGTGTCACCTGCGAGCCTTGCAGCGCTTTCTACTAGCAGCCGCCGATGTTCTGGCGTCCCCTAGGGGATTCGAACCCCTGTACTCACCGTGAAAGGGTGATGTCCTAGGCCTCTAGACGAAGGGGACAGAAACTTGTCATTCTGTCTTTACCACGCTCCGCTTATTGACTCACTTACTGCCGCCAATCAGCGAAGACCGAGATTCTAAACAACTTCGCGTTGCTTGTGAAGTATTTTTTGCGACTTCCGTTTTCGGACAACCAGCTTCGCGTTACTTCACCTGTTCTTTGGTGGAGGTAAGCGGGATCGAACCGCTGACCTCTTGCATGCCATGCAAGCGCTCTCCCAGCTGAGCTATACCCCCTTGCAGAACAGAAACGAGATTGTATAGGGCGTTTTTTAAGCTGTAAATACCTTCTGACGACTTAAGTGAAACTTTTTTGTCTCGCCTGACGCCGATGCGCGCAATGGATGGCGCGCGGCGGCCGCCGCGAGCCATCCGCCGTTGCGCGTCAGCCGTTCGCCTTCTCCAGACGCTTCAACACGGTCTCACGACCGAAGAGCATCAGGACCGCGTCGATCGATGGCGTATGGGTCGTGCCCGCGACCAGCAAGCGCACCGGCATCGCGAGTTGCGGCATCTTGAGCTTGTGCGCTGTGAGCGTCGCCTTGAGCGCCGCCGCGATCGCCTCCTTGCTCCACTCGACGTCCGCGAGCGCCGCACGCAAGTCTGCGATGGCCGGACGCACAGCATCGGTGACGTGCTGCGCGAACGCGTCCGGATCGATGGCAGGCTCGCGATAGAACATTGCGGCGTTATCGGCAATCTCTTTCACCGTCGATGCGCGATCCTTCAGGAGCGCGATCGCCTGATCGAGGGGCGCGCCGCCGTCGATGGCAGCCGCATCGATGCCCGCCTGCAGCAGGAACGGCCGGGTCAGCTCCGCGAGCCGCGCGTTGTCCGCTTCCTTGATGTAATGCGCGTTGAGCCAGTTGAGCTTGTCGTGGTCGTACTGAGCCGGCGACTTGCCGAGATGCTCGAGATCGAACCATTCGATGAACTGCTCACGCGAGAAAATCTCGGCATCGCCGTGCGACCAGCCGAGGCGCGCGAGATAGTTCACCACCGCCTCGGGCAAATAGCCGTTGTCGCGATAGCCCGTCACGCTCATCGCGCCGTGGCGCTTGCTCATCTTCTCGCCCTGCTCGTTCAGCACGGTCGGGAGGTGCGCGTACACCGGCACTTCGCCGCCCAGCGCGCGCAGGATGTTGATCTGACGCGGCGTGTTATTCACGTGATCGTCGCCGCGGATGACGTGCGTGATTTTCATGTCGAGATCGTCGACGACCACGCAGAAGTTATAGGTCGGCGTGCCATCGGGACGCGCGATCACGAGATCGTCGAGTTCCTCGTTCGAGATTTCAATGTGGCCTTTCACCGCGTCGTCCCAGGCGACCGCGCCGGTCAGCGGATTGCGAAAGCGCACGACCGGCTTGACGCCCTCCGGAATCGGCGGCAGCACCTTGCCCGGCTCGGGACGCCACGTGCCGTCGTAGCGCGGCTTTTCGCCGGCGGCGCGCTGCCGCTCGCGCAGCGCGTCAAGTTCTTCCGTCGACATGTAGCAGTGGTAAGCGAGCCCTTTCTCCATCATCTGCGCGACGACCTCGCGATAACGGTCCATGCGCTGCATCTGATAGAACGGGCCTTCATCGTAATCGAGTCCGAGCCACGCCATGCCTTCGAGAATCGCATCGACCGATGCATCGGTGGAGCGCTCCAGATCGGTGTCCTCGATGCGCAGCACGAAGGTGCCCTTCATCTTGCGCGCGAACGCCCACGGATAGAGCGCGGAGCGGATGTTGCCGAGATGGATGAAGCCGGTGGGGCTCGGTGCGAAGCGGGTACGGACTTGGGTGGTCATTGCTGTTTGCTCGATGAATGGCGGTGCGCGCTCGCGCTCGGATTCCGCTCAAAATGAGACGAAATTATACTCGCCGACCGCTTTGCGCCGGTCCGCGCGCCTTTTGTTTTATGATGTGCGCGCTTTTTTCGATCTCCCGCAACGCCCGTGTGCAACGCCCGCACGGACGGGCCGCCCGGGACCCGCTGCATCGCCGGAGCACACCTTGAATTCATCGTCACCCCGTCTTTCGCGGCGCGCGTTCTCGCTCGCGGCCGCATCGTCCATTCTCGCCGCCTGTACGACCACGAAGGGCGGCGTGTCAGGCGAGACCGCCTCCGGCACACCGGTCGCGCCGCCGGCGAACACGGAGCCGCAGCGCCCGATGCGCATCGGTCTCGCGCTCGGCGGCGGCGCCGCGCGCGGCTTCGCGCATATCGGCGTGATCAAGGCGCTGGAAGCGCGCAACGTGCGCGTCGATCTCGTCGCGGGCACGAGCGCGGGTTCGGTGATCGCGGCGCTGTACGCATCGGGGATGAGCGGCATCGCGATCAACAAGCTCGCGCTGACCATGGACGAAGCCTCGATCAGCGACTGGGCGATGCCCTTTCGCACGCGCGGCATCCTGCAGGGCGTCGCGCTGCAAAACTACCTGAACAAGACGCTCGACAACCGTCCGATCGAAAAGATGGCGAAGCCGCTCGGCATCGTCGCCACGGATCTGAAGAGCGGTCAGCCGATTCTTTTCCAGCGCGGCAACACGGGCATCGCGGTGCGGGCGTCGTGCAGCGTGCCGTCGATTTTCGAACCGGTGAAGATCGGCGATCGCGAGTATGTCGACGGCGGGCTCGTGAGTCCCGTGCCGGCAGCGTTCGCGCACAAGATGGGTGCCGACTTCGTGATCGCGGTCGACATCTCGGCGCGGCCGGAAACCGGGCTCACGTCCAGCTCGTTCGACGTGCTGATGCAGACCTTCACGATCATGGGCCAGACCATCAAGGCCTATGAACTCGACAAATACGCGAACGCGGTGATTCGCCCGAATCTCATGGCGATGAGCAGCAGCGATTTCAGCCAGCGCAACGCGTCGATTCTCGCGGGCGAGGAAGCGGTCGCCAAAATGTGGCCGACGCTGCAGCGCCAGCTTGCGGAGCGCGGCGCGCGAGTCTGATCCCTTCGTCGCGCGCCCAATGCAACGAGGCCACGCAATATCGCGTGGCCTCGTTTTTTTTGGAGCGTCTGGAGTTAGCGCAGCGACTTGACCTTGTCGGCGGTCACATCGCCGGGCTGTCCGCCCCACGTCACGCGAAGATAGTTCGTGAGCTGCGCGATCTGCTCATCGCCATAGGTTCCGGCGAAACCCGGCATGGCCTGCATGTTCTCCACGCCCGGAAAGCGCTGCGCCTCGAGGCCATCGAGAATCGACGTGATGACGTTGCGCGGGTCGGCCTCGCGCAAGGTCGAGTTGCCGTCCATGCCCACCGCGACATGCGGCTTGCCCTGACCGTCGATCCCGTGACAGCCCGCGCACGAATCGAGGTAGAGACCGCGGCCCGCCGACACTTTCGCCGTGTCGTCGATCTTCACGGTGGCGCGCGGTGCGGCTTCCGGCGGCGCGTCGCCGAGCAGATAGGTCGCGAGCGCGCGCAAGTCCTCCGAGCTCAGATGCTGCGTGCTCAGATAGACCACGGGATGCATCTCACCGAACGCGGAGCCTTGCTTCGCCACGCCGGTTGCGAAGAACGCCTGCAGATCCGCGCCCGTCCAGCCGCGCGCGGCGAGCGCGGACGGCGTGATGTCAGGTGCGCCGATGCGTCCGACCCCGCCGCCCTGCAAGGTCTTCGCGTCCTGCAGCTGCCCGAACGCGCCACGCGGCGTGTGACATTCCGCGCAGTGGCCGAGTGCGTTGGCCAGATAGCGCCCTCGCGTCCAGTCGGCCGATTGTCCCGACGATGCATCCGGCAGCGTGTCCTTCAGGAACAGCATGTCCCAGAAGCGCACGGCGAAGCGCACGTTGTACGGAAACTTCAGATCGGGATCGATGTTCGGCACCGCCGCGGGCTTTTGCGTCATCAGGTACGCGTAGATCGCGTCGCTGTCCTCGCGCGACATCTGCCGATGCGACGTGTACGGCATCGCGGGATAGAGCTTGTGCTTCGCCGTCACGCCGTCATGCAGCGCGCGGAAAAATTCATCGGAACTCCACATGCCGATGCCGTGCTTCGGATCAGGCGTGATGTTCGTGCCGTAGAACGTGCCGAATTGCGATTCGAGCTTCACGCCGCCCGCGAACGGCGCGCCGCCATGCGCCGTGTGGCACGCGGCGCAATCGGCGGCATGCGCGAGATAGCGTCCGCGCGCGATCTGCTCGGGCGAGGTTTTCGGCGGCGCCGCGACATCGTTCTGACCGCCGCAACCGGCGAGCACAAAGGATGCCGCCGCTAGCGGCGCAACGAGACGGGTCAGGATCGATCTCATCATGCGGCGTCCTTCACGAGTCCGGGCGTGGCAAGCACGAGATCCTTGACCGCTTCGTAGTAGCGCACGTAGCCGGTGCAGCGGCAGATGTGCTCGTTCAGCGCCTCCATGATCGTCGCTTCGATCTGCTCCTTCGCGATCGGATTGCGCTTGAGCCTTTCGATCAGCACGGTCGTCGCGTTGACGAAGCCCGGCGTGCAATAGCCGCACTGGAAGCTGAAGTGCTCGAGGAACTTCTGCTGCACCGCCGACATTTCGACGACTTCGCCTTGCTCGTTGCGCTTGGCGTGCCCTTCGACCGTGCGCACGGTCTTGCCGTCGAAGAAATGCGCGCCGTTGATGCACGTGCGCACTTCCTCGCTGGTTCCGTCGGCGTGGTCGACGATCACCACGCACGCGTGGCAGATGCCCTGACCGCATCCGAGACGCGAGCCGGTGAGCCCGGCGTACTCGTGCAGAAAATCGATCATCGACAGACCGGCGGGCACCTGCATCGGGCCGACCTTTTCGCCGTTGATCGTCATCGAGAGTGCGCGCGATTCAACGCCCGCGGCGGATTGGATGGCCGTCATGCGAGCACCTCCTGAATGTTTTGCGGCGTCACCGGCAGATCGGTGAAGCGATGGCCGATCGCGTGCGCGATCGCGTTGACGATGGCGCCGACCACCGGAATCATCACCACTTCGGCGATGCCCTTCGGCGGATCGGTTTCGGACAGCGGCGGCAGCACTTCGCCCGTCTGCTTCCACACGGCGACATCGCTCGCGAGCGGCAGGTGATAGCGGTTGAAGTTCCAGGTGCCGTTGCCCGGGCCGTCTTCGTAGAGCGGCAGATACTCGTGCAGCGCGTGCCCGATGCCCATCGCGATGCCGCCCTGCAACTGGCCCGACACGAGTTGCGGCGCGATCTGATTGCCGCACTCCATGATCGAATGATGCGAAAGCAGTTCGACCTCGCCGCTCGATTCGGTCACGGCGAGTTCGACGAGCGTGCCAAGCGCGCTGTAGTACGTGACCGCCGCGTTGTTGCGTTGCACGGGCGGGATGAAGACGCGCTTGCGCTCGAGGACCGTGTAGCCGTTCCCCGTGGCTTTCGCCGCGCTTTTAGCCTTACCGCCGCCGAAGCGCAGCGAAAGGCCGTCGATCGGAAGCCGCTCGACTTCGCCCGCGATGTCGAACTGCGCCTCGCTCCATTGCCAGCGATTGAACGTGTGCACGGCCGCGCCCGTGACGAGCCCGAGCTCGTACGCCTTCTTCGCGAGCTGCTCGAAAGGAATCGGCTCGAGTCCGTCGGCGGACAGCTTGCCGTCCGTCCAGCGCGCGTCTTCGATGCGCACGACGAACGACATCGCCTGACCGCCGCCGATGCCCTGCCCCCAGATCGCGAGCGCCGCGGGCCAGATGCCGTGACGGAAGACCACGCGCGCCGCTTCGCGCGTCGCGTGCGTGAAATAGAACGCCGAATTCGTCGCGCTCGCCGGCGACATGTACGTGGGCGACCAGCGCGGATTCGCGCTCAGGCGATCCTGCTCGGCTTGCGACATGATGTACGGATCGCCGCTCGTGACGACAGGCAGGTCCGTCCAGTCGATCGTCGCCATGTGAACGTCGGCCGCGGGCTTGCCGAGCCATTTCGCGCAGGCGAGCGCCTGCGATGTCGACGCACCGGTGCCGATCTCCGCGCCCGAGTGATGCAGCGCGATGCGGCCATCGGCGGTGAATTCGACCTTCGCGAACGCGCTCTCCGCGCCGGTGCCGAAGTCCTTCTGCGTACACGCGAAACCGACACCGTAGCGCTTGCCCGGGTGCGTCCCTTCGTATTCCGTCTTGCGCTTCTTGCGCTCGGTCCAGAGCGGATGCGCCTGCGCGCGCCGAAGCACGTCCTCGGCGCGCACGGCGCCCGCCGGAATCGCGCCCTGCGTGTTCTTCATGCCGGTGCGCATCACGTTCTTCAGGCGCAGCTCGATTGGGTCCATGTCGAGCGTCTGCGCGATGTCGTCGATCATCATCTCGGTCGCCGCCATGCTCTGCAGCGTGCCGTAGCCGCGCGCCGAGCCGGCGTCCACCGCGCGCGATGCGACCGCGGTGGCGGTCAGATCGCTCTTCGGGATGTAGTAGATGGACTGGGCCGCCGTCGCCCCGACCATCGCGACCGACGGCGAGAAGTTGCAGCGCCCGCCACCGTTGGCGACGAAATCGCCCTTGAACGCCTGAATCAGCCCCGATTTCCGGTCGATCGCCATGCGATAGCGCATGTCGAACGCGTGCCGCTTGAGCGAGCACTGGAACTGCTCGAAGCGGTCGTTGGCGAGACGCACCGGCCGGCCGTCGCCGTACAGCGACGCGAGGAGGCCGTAGAACGGCATGTTGTAGTGGTCCTTCGAACCGTAGCCGACCGTATAGCACGGATGCAGGAACAGGTTCTTCACCGGAAAATGCGACTTCGCCGTCATCTCGATCGCGCTTTCGGCCACTTCATGCGGGCCTTGCGTCGGGATGACCATGTGCAGCGATTGCGTCGCCGCGTCGTACCAGCAATTCGCGTTGTCGGGTTCGAGCGCAGCAGTGTCGACGGATTGCGTGCGGTAATCGCGATCGACGACGAGCCATTCCGGCGGTGGGTGATCGAGCGCTTCGGCGATTGCGTTCGCATGGAACACGCCCTGCTCGTCGAGCTTGCCGTGCTCGGCGGCGCTCGCCCAGACCGGCTCGCGCTTCTTCATCATGTGCGGGAAGAGCGGCGTGTCCTTCAGGCTCGAAAAGGTATCGTCGTCGTAAGGCGTCTTGCCGCCGACGCGCACGAAGCGGAACGCCGCCCACGGGTCGCGCTCGAGCGGGCCGGTCGTCGCGCCGTAACGGATGACGCCTTCGCGAAACTGGAGCTTGTCCTTCGCGAAGCGAAAGCGCGCGAAATCGCGATAGATCAGGATCGCGACCGCCTGCCCGAGATACGCCGGCGTCTTGCCGGCGGGCAGCAGCATGTCATCGCCGTAGAAGGCGGGGAACGCGAGCTTGTCGCGCGCGAGATCGTCCGCCGTGACGATGCGATCGGGCGCGAGGCCGCCGTCGAGCATCGAGAGATCGAAACCTTCATAGATGCAATCGGCGCGCGTCGTGCGCAGGATCATTGCGTGCGATGCGATTGCTCTTTCGGCCAATGCGGCATGTCCGCGGCGCGGACATCGCGCGCGAATACTTTCGCGCCCGTCACCTTCGCAATACCGTCGATGCGAAACTTCGCGCCGCCGCTCGTCGCATCCCACTGAACGGGAGTCAGAATCTTTTCTTCGAACAACGCGGCGAACGCACGGCTGCCGAGCGGCGCTACGAACACCGACACGCCAGCGAGCGCACTCGCCTTCAGAAAACCGCGCCTCGACAGGCCGAGTTTCCCCATTTACTTCTCCCCAAGTGATCGCCAGCGGATCGTCCGCAGCGGGACCGTGGCCCGCCGCCAGTTCGGCAATGTGAAATTTGTTTGCAATGCGAAGCACTGCCACGCGGGCGATTCCTTTCCGGACGCGTGACTCAGCGCATCGACATTAGTTGCCGACGCGCAGCGGGGGCGATTTTAAGTCGCAGGGGAAGGGGCAACAACGCGCGCAACGTCAAGTTCTGTCAAACATGAAATGCGTTGCGGATGTTTGGAAAGTCGCGAATGAAAACAAAAACGGCGGCTCGCAAGAGCCGCCGTTCGAGAAATGCAGGCAGGACCGGGTCAGTAATCCGCGTCCTCGATCCACGCCGCCTGGATCGCCTCCAGAATCTTCTCGTTGGATTTTTCCGGATCGTCGTCGAAACCGTCCAGTTCAGTAATCCAGCGATGCAGGTCAGTGAAACGCACATATTGGGGATCGATATCCTGATGCGCGTCGGTGAGTGCCATCGCGATCTCCTGAGTATCTGTCCACTTCATGGGCGAGCCTCCTGTCAGTGATTTTCTTTGGCGTGATTGATGGAGTACCGCGGGATCTCGATCACCAGATCCTCGTCGGCAGGCACCATTGCCTGACATGATAACCGCGATGTCGGTTCGAGACCCCACGCTTTGTCGAGCAGATCGTCCTCGTCCTCCTCGGACGGCTCGAGCGCGTTGAATCCTTCCCGGATGATGACGTGGCACGTCGTGCACGCGCACGATTTCTCGCAGGCGTGCTCGATCTCGATGCCGTGTTCCAGCAGGTTGTCGCAGATGCTCTTGCTCACGTCGGCGTCGATCACCGCACCGTCCGGACAGAGCTCCACGTGAGGCAGCACAACGATTTGAGGCATGGGGCTGATTTTCCGTAAATGCTTCTTTGTTCAATAACTGCGCGACGATCAGACGTCGTCGAGCTTGCGGCCCGCGAGCGCGCGGCGGATGCTCTTGTTCATGCGGCGCGCGGCGAACTCGTCGGTGCCGGTCGCGAGCGCTTTCGTGGCCTCTTCGATCTTCTCGACCGAATCGCCGTTCGCAAGCGCCGCAAGCGCGGTCACGAGCGTCAGGATCTCGGCGCGCTCTTCGTCGTCGAGCAGTTCGCCATCGGTCTCGAGCGCGGCGTGCGTCGCTTCGATGAGACGCTCCGCTTCGACCTGCGCCTCGCGCAACGCACGCGCGTGCATGTCCGTTTCGGCGGTCTTGAAGCTCTCTTCGAGCATGCGGGCGACTTCGTCGTCGGCAAGACCGTACGACGGCTTCACCACCACCGACGCCTCCACGCCCGACGCCTGCTCGCGCGCGAACACGGAAAGCAGGCCGTCCGCGTCCACCTGATAGGTCACACGAATGCGCGCGGCGCCGGCCGCCATCGGCGGAATGCCGCGCAGCTCGAAGCGCGCGAGCGAACGGCAGTCGGACACGAGCTCGCGCTCGCCCTGGACGACGTGAATCGCCATCGCGGTCTGGCCGTCCTTGAAGGTCGTGAAATCCTGCGCGCGCGCGGTGGGAATCGTCGAGTTGCGCGGGATGATCTTTTCGGTGAGGCCGCCCATCGTTTCGACGCCGAGCGACAGCGGAATCACGTCGAGCAGCAGCCAGTCGTCGCCTTCGCCCCGGCGGTTGCCGGCGAGCAGGTCGGCCTGGATCGCGGCGCCGAGCGCGACGACCTGATCCGGATCGAGATTGACGAGCGGCGGCTGGCCGAAGAACGCCTCGACCGCGCGGCGGATGACCGGCATGCGCGTCGCGCCGCCGACCAGCACGACGCCCTTGATGTCCTTGGGCGTGACCTTCGCGTCGCGCAGCGCTTTTTTCGTCGGCCCGAGCGTGCGCGCGACGAGCGATTCGGCCAGCGCGGCAAATTGCGCTTCGCTCACCGCCACGTCGATTTCGACGCCCGTGGAAAGCGTCGCCTGCACGCGCGTCTCGGGCACGTCCGAGAGCGCTTCCTTGGCCGAGCGCACGCGATCGAGCATGAGGCGCACGTCCTCCGGCACATCGAGCGTGACGCCCGCCTGCTCCAGCACATGGCGATACAGCGCGTGGTCGAAATCGTCACCGCCGAGGGCGGAATCGCCGCCCGCCGCGAGCACTTCGAAGACGCCTTTCGTGAGCTTCAGGATCGACAGGTCGAAGGTGCCGCCGCCGAGGTCGTAGACGGCGAAGAGGCCTTCGGAGCCGTTATCGAGACCGTAGGCGATCGCGGCCGCGGTCGGCTCGTTCAGGAGCCGCAGCACGTTCAGGCCGGCGAGCTTCGCCGCGTCCTTGGTCGCCTGCCGCTGGGCTTCGTCGAAATAGGCGGGCACCGTGATCACCGCGCCGACGATATCCTCGCCGAGCGTATCTTCCGCGCGGTGCCGCAGCGTCGCGAGAATTTCCGCCGATACTTCGACCGGGCTCTTCACGCCGTCGATCGTGCGGATCTGCACCATGCCGGGCGCGTCGATGAAATCGTACGGCGCGTTCTCCGCGCCCTCGACCTCGCTCTTGCCGCGGCCCATGAAGCGCTTGACCGATACGATCGTGTTGTGCGGATCGGTGACGGCTTCTTCCTTCGCGGTCCGGCCGATGCGCCGGCCGCCCTTCTCCAGATAGCGCACGACCGACGGCAGCAGCACATGGCCGTCCTCGTCCGGCAGCGCTTCGGGCACGCTGCTGCGCACGGCCGCGACGAGCGAGTTCGTCGTGCCGAGATCGATACCGACCGCCACGCGCCGTTGATGCGGCGCCGGCGCCATGCCGGGTTCTGAGATTTGCAGTAAAGCCATCTTTGGTCTTATGGGGTTGGGTGCGGCTGACTCGTCTTACGCGTGTTCCAGCCGTTCGATTTGCGTGCCGATTTCATGAGCCACGCGTTCGATGAACATCAACTGCCGTACCGCCTCGCCCGCGGCCTGATCGGAACCGCTGTCGATCAGCGCCTCGAGCTTCGTGAAACGCACGCGCTCTTCCTCACGCAATTCGTCGAGCAGCGCTTCGAGCGCGCCGATGTTCTTCGCGTTCGCGGCATCCTCGATATTTTCGCGCCATTCCATCTGCTGCATGAGGAAGGCGGGCTCCATCGCGGTGTTGTTCTCCGCGCCGACGTCGATGCCGCGCTGCGACAGCATATAGCGCGCGCGCCTGAGCGGATCGCGCAGCGTCTGATAGGCCTCGTTCGCGTGCGTGGCCCATTGCATCGCGATACGTTTCTGCGCGTCGCCCGCCGCGGCGAAACGATCCGGATGCACTTGCGCCTGCACGGTGCGATATGCGTCGTCGAGCTTCTGCGGATCGACGGCGAAGGTTCGCGGCAGATCGAAGAGATCGAAGTGACTGTCGGTGAGCGAGGCCATGCTATGTCTATGGTTTCAGTGTGCGAATGAAAAAGGCGGCACGCGCCGCCTCTTTTGCCGATACCGCCGGCGTGATTCGCGTCAAACGCGGAACGATTCGCCGCAGCCGCACTCGTCCTTCGCGTTCGGGTTGTTGAACTTGAAGCCTTCGTTCAGACCTTCGCGGGCGAAGTCCAGCTCGGTGCCGTCGAGATACGGAAGACTTTTCGGATCGATCACGATCTTCACGCCCGCCGTCTCGAACACGGTGTCTTCGGGCGCGAGTTCATCGACATATTCGAGCTTGTACGCCAGACCCGAACAGCCCGTCGTGCGCACGCCCAGCCGCAGGCCGACGCCCTTGCCGCGCCGCATCAGATACTTCTGCACGTGCTGTGCCGCTTTATCCGTCAACGTGATTGCCATAGTCTTCGCTTCTCTTCGCTTTACCGTGCTTCGCCGGCTCATCGCGGCGCCGCGCTCATGCGCGGCGCTCGCTTCAGTCGTTACGCCGCGTGCTGTTTCGCTTCCACTGCCTGCGCTTCGGGCGCCGCGACGCCATGACGCTGCTTGTAATCGGCAACCGCTGCCTTGATCGCGTCTTCCGCGAGAATCGAGCAGTGGATCTTCACAGGCGGCAGCGCCAGTTCCTCGGCGATCTGCGTGTTCTTGATCGTCAGTGCCTGATCCAGCGTCTTGCCCTTCACCCATTCGGTGACGAGCGAACTCGATGCGATCGCCGAGCCGCAGCCGTAGGTCTTGAACTTCGCGTCCTCGATCACGCCATCCGCGCCCACGCGGATCTGCAGCTTCATCACGTCGCCGCACGCCGGCGCGCCGACCATGCCGGTGCCGACGGTGTCGTCGTCCTTCGAGAACGAGCCAACGTTACGCGGGTTTTCGTAGTGGTCCAGAACCTTGTCGCTATAAGCCATGATTCAAACTCTCCTTTATTCGGTGACGCGCGTCGCTCAGTGCGCGGCCCACTGGATGGTCGAGATGTCGATGCCGTCCTTGTGCATTTCCCAGAGCGGCGACAGATCGCGCAGCTTTGCGATCTTGGTCTTCAGCAGGTTGATCACGTAGTCGACATCCTGCTCGGTGGTGAAGCGGCCGACCGTGAAGCGGATCGAGCTGTGCGCGAGTTCGTCGTTGCGACCGAGCGCACGCAGCACATACGACGGCTCCAGCGATGCCGACGTGCACGCCGATCCCGACGACACCGCGACATCCTTCACCGCCATGATCAGCGATTCACCCTCGACGAAATTGAAGCTGATATTGAGGTTGTGCGGCACACGGCGTTCCATGTCGCCGTTGACGTACACCTCTTCCATGTCCTTCAGGCCTCTCAGCAGACGGTCGCGCAACATGCGGATGCGCTCGTTTTCCGTTGCCATTTCTTCACGCGCGATGCGAAACGCCTCGCCCATGCCGACGATCTGATGCGTCGCGAGCGTGCCCGAACGCATGCCGCGCTCGTGACCGCCGCCGTGCATCTGCGCCTCGATGCGCACGCGCGGCTTGCGACGCACGTACAGCGCGCCGATGCCCTTCGGGCCGTACGTCTTGTGCGCCGAGAACGACATCAGGTCGACCTTGAGCTTTTGCAGGTCGATTTCGATCTTGCCGGTGGCCTGCGCCGCATCGACGTGGAAAATGATGCCCTTCTCACGCGTGATCTCGCCGATCGCCTCGATGTCCTGAATCACGCCGATCTCGTTGTTCACGCTCATCACCGAGACGAGGATCGTGTCCGGGCGGATCGCCGCCTTGAACTTGTCCAGATCGATGAGACCGTCGTCCTTCACGTCGAGATACGTGACTTCGTAACCTTCGCGCTCCAGCTCACGCGTGGTGTCGAGCACGGCCTTGTGCTCGGTCTTCACGGTGATGATGTGCTTGCCCTTGCTCTTGTAGAAGTGCGCGGCGCCCTTGATCGCGAGGTTGTCCGATTCCGTTGCACCCGACGTCCAGATGATTTCGCGCGGGTCGCAGTTGACGAGCGCCGCGACGTTCTCGCGCGCTTCCTCGACCGCACGCTCCGCATCCCAGCCGTACTGGTGGCTGCGCGAGGCCGGATTGCCGAACTGCTCGCGAAGATACGGGATCATCTTGTCCACCACGCGCGGATCGACGGGGGTCGTCGCGCTGTAGTCCATGTAAATGGGCAGGTGGGGAATATCGTTGTTCATCAGTCGCTCCGGGAAATCGGTCAAAGCTCTTGGCTGTGATGCTTCTATCTGCGCGCCCGGCTCTCGTGCCGGCGCAGCGTTCAATGTCATCCGGCCAGGTTGAAAATGGAATTCGGCCCCTTGGGCGCGACGCGCGCGGCCTCGACGCCAGCCGACTCGGCGCGCCGGTCGCGCAGGACCGCCGACGAACCTTCGCGTGCGCGCTGCTGGTCGACCAGATCCTTCAACGAGACGGAATCGAGATACTCGACCATCTTCTGGTTGAGCGTCGCCCAGAGCTCGTGCGTCATGCAGTGGCCGTCGTGCTGCTTCGTGCCTTCACACGTGCCCTTGCCGCCGCATTGCGTGGCGTCGATCGGCTCGTCGACCGCGATGATGATGTCGGCCACCGTGACGTTCTCCGCACGGCGCGCAAGGTTGTAACCGCCGCCCGGTCCGCGAACCGATTCGACGATCTCATGCCGCCGCAGCTTGCCGAAGAGCTGTTCGAGATATGAAAGCGAGATGCGCTGGCGCTGACTGATGCCTGCCAGCGTCACCGGGCCCTGCTCCTGGCGCAACGCCAGGTCGATCATCGCCGTTACGGCGAAACGGCCTTTCGTGGTGAGTCTCATAATTGGGGGCTACCGCTAATACTCGATGATTTTCGTCAAGTATAAATATCCCACAGTTTTAGTCAAGTATCCCGGACGAGATAAGTAGCTTTTTAATTGGTTTTTTCGCACTCGCACGGAGGGCCGTCGGGCGATGGCCGTCAAGCCGTCAATTGGGCACGCAAGGCGTTCAGCAAACCTTGGCACGCGTTCTCGCACTGATCGAGCACTTTTTCGAAACCATCTTCGCCGCCGAAATAGGGATCGACGACGACGCGGCTGTCATCGCCTGTGGCGAACTCCATGAGCAGGCGGATCTTGCCGCGATGTTCGGGCGGGCAGATCGCCGTCAAGGCGGCGGCGTTGGCGTCGTCCATGACGATGAACAGATCGAAACGCGCGAAATCGGCGGCGGCGACCTGACGTCCGCGCAGTGTCGAGAGATCGTAGCCGCGCTTCTTCGCGGCCTTCTGGGCGCGCTCGTCGGGCGGCTCGCCGATGTGCCAGTCGCCCGTGCCGGCCGAATCGACGACGATCCGCCCGACCAGCTTCGCGCGCTCGACGAGATCACGCATCACCGCTTCGGCGCTGGGCGAGCGGCAGATGTTGCCGAGACAGACGAAGCAGATCGCGATCGAGTTCATCTAAAGCCGGAAAGAGTCGTGACGCCCGGCGACGTCGCCGAGGCAAGCCGCCGGAATGCGTGCGCGATTATACAAAGTGGCACACTTTCCCGCCCAATCGGGCGGTGCGGAACGCATTCATTGCTCGTCGCGATGGATGTCGTGTGTGATGAAACGCGATTCGCCGTTAGGCATGTCGAGCCAGTCGCGATGCGCAAGCGTGCGGCGCATATCGGCGAGACCGCTTTCCCAGTGTTCCCGCATCGTCGAGAGGCCGAACTGGTAGTCCTTGTAATGGCCCTCGTATTCCTTTTGCCGGTAGATCAGATGAACGATGTTGTAGCGCTTCGAGCACGCCAGTTCGGCGGCAAGCCTGCACCATTCATCATTCTTGCGAACCTCTTCGGGCACGAGGTCGAGCACGTGCTGCAGGACATTGCGGTAGCGCTGCGAGCGCTGCATCTGATCCGTGACGAGGCGCGTGCGGCTCGAAAACTGCACGTCCTTCACGCGTCCCATGACATCGACGATGCTGTCCGGCACCGGCCCGCGCGCGCTCCACAGATCGACCTGGAAGGCGAGCGTGTCGCGCCGCGGCGTTGCCTGCGCGATCTCGTAGAGCGGCGTGTTCGACATGAGGCCGCCGTCCCAGTAGAACTGGCCATCGATCTCGACTGCGGCGAAACCCGGCGGCAAGGCGCCCGATGCGATGAAATGCTCGGCGCGCAACTCGACCTGCGTGTTGTCGAAATAGGCGAAATTGCCCGTCGCGACGTTCACGGCGCCGACCGAGACGCGGGTCTCGCCGGAGTTGATGCGATCGAAATCGCAAAGACGCTCGAGCGTGGCCTTGAGCGGCGTCGTGTCGTAGTAGCTCGCGGTTTGCGGCGAGCTCGACGCGATCGGCGACGGCGGCGGAAAGCGCGGAACGAAAAAACCCTTCTGCCCTTCGACGACCGCGCCGAATGCCTGCATCGCGGTGAACGCCTTGCGAATCTCATCGGCGGAATCGAAAAGCGCGCGCTCGACGAAGGCTGGCAAAGGAAAACCGTATGCCGGCTGACAGATCGTCTCCCAGAATTCCAGGAGACGCGTCACGCGATGCTCCGGCGCATTACCCGCGATGATCGCCGTGTTGAGCGAGCCGATCGAGATGCCGGCGATCCAGTTCGGATGAATATCCGCCTCGTGGAGCCCTTGATAGACGCCCGCCTGATAGGCGCCGAGCGCGCCTCCGCCCTGCAGCATCAGCGCGATCGTCTCGTAGGGCGGCAAGTGGATGCGGGACGGCGCGCGTTCCACGACGGATGCGGACGCGGCATCGTTCGTTGGTTTCCTGGCATTGCCCCGACGTAGCGTGTCTTCGTTCTCGATTTCCGACATTGCCCGTCGTCTCCCTTATTGCATGAACCAGCCGTGGCTCACGACGAACGATTGCCCCGTCAGCGCCGCCGTTTCGAACGCGGACAGAAAGAGCACGGTCTGCGCGACGTCCTCGACGGTCGTGAACACGCCGTCCACGGTGCCGCCCAGCATCACGCGCTTGACGACTTCCTCTTCGCTGATCTTCAGTTCCTTCGCCTGCTCGGGAATCTGCTTGTCGACGAGCGGCGTGCGCACGAAGCCCGGACAGACGACGTGCGAACGCACGTTATGCTTCGCGCCCTCCTTGGCGAGCACGCGCGCGAGGCCGAGCAAGCCGTGCTTCGCGGTGACATACGCCGACTTGAGCGGCGACGCCTCGTGCGAATGCACGGAACCCATGTAGATCACGACGCCGCCGCGATCGTCCTTGTACATGTGTCTCAGCGCGGCTTTGGTGGTGAGGAACGCGCCATCGACATGAATGGCCATCATCTTCTTCCAGTCGGCGTATGCGTAGTTTTCGATCGGATTGACGATCTGGATGCCCGCATTCGACACAAGGATGTCCACCGAGCCGAGTTCCGACGCGACGCGATCGATGCCCTGATTGACCGCGTCTTCGTTCGTCACGTCCATCGCGATACCGATGGCCTTGCCGCCGTTGCCGCGAATTTCCGCGGCAACGGCGTCGGCGCCCGCCTGATTCAGGTCTGCGATGGCAACCGCAGCGCCCGCGCCCGCGAGCGTGAATGCGATCGCCCGGCCGATGCCGCTCGCCGCGCCCGTCACGACCGCGGTTTTGCCGTCGAGCTTTCCGTTTGATGACATGCGAACCTCCTATCCAGTGGAAGACATCAGAAATGACAACATCCATCGGCACGACCATCAAGCTGGCCGTTCGGCATAGGAAAACGCCTGCGAAACATGAGAATGCCTATGCCGTTCGGTCGACTGTTCATGAATGTCCGGGAGCGACTATTGTGCATGAAGGATGCAGTGCGCCGCAGCGTAAGCGGGGCGTCACGACTCGTGCGCCGGGCGGCGTCGGCTAGAATAGGCTCCCTTCCCCGCCCCTTTTCATTCCGGTTTTTTTCGCGCCCCGCGCAGGCCTCTTGTCATGCTCAGTTATCGTCACGCCTTTCATGCGGGCAATCACGCCGATGTGCTGAAACACGCAATCGTCATTCAGATGCTTCGCCATCTCGGCATGAAGGAAAAATCGTATTGGTATATCGACACGCACGCCGGCGCCGGCGTCTACTCGCTCACTGAAGGCTTCGCGACGAAAAACGCGGAGTTCCAAACGGGGATCGGGAAACTTCGGGATCGGGACGACCTGCCGCCGCTCCTCGCCGACTACGTCGATGAAGTCAATGCACTGAATCCCGACGGTGGCCTGCAGTTTTATCCCGGCTCGCCCTATCTCGCCTGGCGCACGATGCGCGAGCAGGATCGCATGCGGCTTTTCGAGTTGCACAGCACGGAGATCGACGTGCTGCGCCACAATTTCCGGGACGCCGGCCGGCGCGCGATGATCTATGAAGGCGACGGCTTCGACGGCATCAAGGCGCTCCTGCCGCCACCGCCGCGCCGCGCGCTCGTGCTGATCGACCCGTCATATGAGGACAAGCGCGACTACGCTCGGACGCTCACGTGTCTCGAGGAGAACATCAAGCGCTTTGCGACAGGGACATACGCGGTCTGGTATCCGATCGTCACGCGCATCGAGTCGCAGCGCTTCGCCGATCAGTTGAAGGCCATCCAGCCGAAGGGTTGGCTGCATGCCGCCTTGATTGTGAAAAAACCGCCGACGGACGGCTTCGGCCTCTTCGGCAGCGGCATGTTCGTGATCAATCCGCCGTACACGCTGGCGAAAGAATTGAAGGGTGCACTGCCCTATCTCGTCAACGCGCTCGGCGAGGACGAGCACGCGTCGTTCAAGCTGGAGCATCGCGCGGACTGAACCGGGCGATCGTCAGGGACGAGGCGTGCGCGGAACGCGTGGGCGGGGGCTTCCCCCGGGCGGCGCGGGCACAGTGCTCTGCCCGGTCGAGTACTCGACGTAGGGCGAAACCACGATCGGCGGCTCCGCTTCCTGCGGCGGCCCGGGCAATGTTGCCATCGGCACCATGCCGGGACCGCCGAGCGGTCCGCTCTGAAGCACGGTTCCGCTCACGCCGCTATGGATGCCTGTTTGCGTATCGAGCACGAGAGGCTCGCCGCCTGGCTTGGCGAACGTCGATTGCGAGCCGAGCAACGCCGCGGCGAGCACGCCGCAAACCCATGCGGCTCTTGCGACGCGATCCTGAATGCGAATATTCGTCGTGTTGATGTGGCCTGGCATCGCGCGCTCTTTTATGTAGACGAAACTGCTTTACCTTACCCCGGTGGCAAGCTTTAGGCTAGGCGTTCCGACTCATATGCAGTTCGCAATCGCCCTCTTCACAGGAGATACGATGAAATCAAAACGAATCGCGCTTGCCATCTTCACCGCCCTCTCTAGCGCATGCGCGATAGCACAGCCCGCCGCGCCGTCGAGCGATGCGATGCCCGGCATGAACATGGAACAGCACGCGCCGAAGCCCACGGACGTCTCGTCGACCGCCGCCTTCCAGGCCGCCGATCAGAAAATGATGTCGGGCATGACTGGCGTCGAGTACACGGGAGACGCCGACCGCGATTTCGTCGCGCACATGATTCCGCATCATCAGGGTGCGGTGGAAATGGCGAAGGTCGAATTGAAGTACGGCAAGGACGCGAAGCTCCGCAAGCTGGCGAAAGACATCATCGCCGCGCAGGAAAAGGAAATCGCGTTCATGAAGCAGTGGGTGGAGCAGCACCCGACGAAGCATTGAACTCTGCGACGCGCATCGAGCAGAAAAGCAAAAGCCCCGCAATGCGGGGCTTTCCAACTTTCACGTTGGCGTTTTTCCACGCCAGAACGGAACGCTTACGCGTTATAGCCGTTCGTTTCGAGCGATCGGATACGCTGTTCGAGCTGGACGATGTCCGTGGATTGAGCAAGGTACGCTTCACGGCGACGCTGCTCGGCGGCTTCGAACCAAAAGCTCAGTTTTTCGATCAGGAATGCAAACATGGTGTTCTCCAAGGTCTTTAAAAGATCCCTGGCATTTTCTGGTCAGGGATTACCCGCACTAGGGAATACCCGGATTATAGAGGAGAACGTCCGCGCCCGGGTAGTGAAATGCTTGAATACTGTGCATTCAGTTTCGGAATGGTGCAGTGTAAATTATTGCCTAAGGTTCTGATTTTTCGGACAATTACCAGGTCTTGAAAATCAGGCGCCTATTTACGCACCGAATTGGTGCGTCTACTGCGACAGATTGTCCAAGATCGGGCAGTCCGGTCGTGTATCGCCGTGGCAGTGGGCCGCCAAGTGCGACAGCGTGTCGCGCATTTCCGTCAATTCGGCGATTCGCCGGTCCAGTTCCGCGACATGTTCCAGTGCGATCGACTTCACTTCGGCGCTCGCCCGCGAGCGGTCCTGCCATAAAGCAAGTAGCTTACGGATGTCCTCGACGAGAAAGCCAAGCCGGCGCGCCTGTCGTACAAAGCGCAGCGCATGCACCTCCTGATCACCGTACACGCGATATCCCGACGACGTCCGCCCGACCGGATTCAGCAAGCCGACACTCTCGTAGTAGCGGATCATCTTCGCCGTCACGCCCGAGGCACGGGCCGCTTCACCGATGTTCATGTTCGCTCCTGAAAAAATGTCATCCCGACTCTACACCTTCCCATGATGGGAAGGTATACGATGACGTTGATCCAGGCTTTTTAAAGAGGAAATCGCAATGACCGAGTTCGAAGTTCAGGGCATGAGTTGCCAGCACTGCGTCGCGGCCGTCACGCGCTCAATCCAGGAAATCGATCCGCAGGCGCAGGTTCGCGTCGATCTGGAGCGCGGCACGGTCGCCGTCGAGTCCGGGCAGTCGAACGACGCGCTGAGGGAAGCCATCGACGGGGCCGGCTATACCGTCGTCGGCGTCGCGTCGGCATGAGAAGGAGCGAGGATTTCACCGTCGCGCTCATCGGCGCGTCCGGATTGCTGGGACGCGCCATCGCCGGCGAACTGGCAAGCGCGACCGGCGCGAGACAATGGCGCATCGTGCGCACGGCCCACAGCCGCGCCGACGCACAGAACGCGCAACTCGATCTGCTCGACCGAGACGCCGTGTCCGCCTTCTTTCGTGAGTTCGCGCCCGATGCAATCGTGGTGGCGGCGGCGGAACGGCGTCCGGACATCTGCGAAAACGATCCGGCGCGTGCACGCGCACTGAACGTCGATGCGTTGAGCGTGATCGCGAGCGAAGCGCGCGCGCTCAGTGCGTGGGTCCTGTCGATCTCGACCGATTACGTGTTCGATGGCACCGCCCCGCCCTATTTCCCCGACGATGCGCCCGCGCCGCTCAACGCCTACGGACAGAGCAAGCTGGACGGCGAACGCGC
This sequence comes from Caballeronia sp. INML1, assembly GCF_023631085.1. NCBI lineage: Bacteria > Pseudomonadati > Pseudomonadota > Betaproteobacteria > Burkholderiales > Burkholderiaceae > Caballeronia > Caballeronia sp. INML1. Next base: position 173,233 of record NZ_JALQDT010000019.1, read on the forward strand.
GTTGCTCGCGAGCGACCCGGCGTCCTGCGTGCTGCGCCTGCCGCTGCTTTATGGTCCGTTCACGGACTGGAACGAATCGGCCGTGACGAGCCTCACGCCCGCCATCGTCAAATCAGCCGATCCGGCGAGCCCGCCCGCGTCGATGGACGCCTGGGCGACGCGCTATCCGACTTTCACGCCCGATGTCGCCGCGGTGATTCGCGGCATGCTCGAACATCACGCGAAAGGCGCGACGATCTCCGGCATCACGCAATGGTCCGGCGACGAACCGATGACGAAGTTCGACATCGCCCAACGCATCGCGCGGGCATTGAAAGTGGACGCAAAACTCGTCGCGCAACGCACGCCTGCTGACACGACGCCGCGCCCGCGCGACTGTCATCTCGATTCCGGCCGGCTGGATGCGCTGGGCATCGGCCGGCGTACGCCGTTCGATAGCGCGATTGCCAGACTGCTCGAGAACTATCCGGGCATGCTGGATCAGTGAAAATCGCGGCTGGGGGCGGCGAGGCGGCCGAGCAGCGCGCTATGGTCTTCGAGCCGTTGCGCCACGAGATGACGCACGTCGCCGTCCATTTGCCAGACGCCGTGCACGCCGAGCAGCGACGCCCCTAGCAGCACTTTGCGCTGTTTCTCGACGAGGCCCGGCCAGACGATCACGTTGATCGCACCGGTTTCGTCCTCGATCGACACGAAGATCGTGCCGTTCGCCGTGCCTGGCCTTTGCCGCACCGTCACGATGCCGCACGCCCGCACGACGCGTCCGTTTCTGATTTCCGCGAGTTCGGCGGCGGTCTTGAAACGCAGGCGCGCAAGCTTGCCGCGCAACAGCGCGAGCGGATGACGATTGAGCGTGAGTCCGAGACTCGCGTAGTCGTCGACGATTTCGCGGCCTTCCGATGCTTCCGGCAGCATGAGCGGCGTCTCGCTCATCGGCGCATCGCGCAGCAATTCCGGCGCGCGCTGTTGCGCCGTGACCGCCCACCACGCCTGACGCCGATGCCCCGCGATGCTCGCGAGCGCATTGGCCGCCGCGAGCGCTTCGAGTTCGCGTCGCGACAAGGCGGCACGGCGCGTGAGATCGTCGACATCGACGAAGGGCGCCTGCGCGCGCGCTGCCATGATCCGCTCGGCCGCCGCTTGCGGAAGACCCTTGATCAGTTGCAGGCCGATCCGCACGCCCGGCCCTTTCGCGCCGTATTGCCGTCCATCCAGCTCGACGCGCTTTCTAAAGCTGCGCGCCGCTCGTCGCACGGTCTTCCGAAACACGCGATCCGACGCGGCCGCGCCATAGAACTGCTGACGCCGCCGCTCCTTGCCGGCATCGAACACGACGCGCTCGCCGTTACCGGACCGCGCTTCCAGCACCGATTCCCAATCGCTCAGGGAAACATCGGGCGCGAACACCGGCACGCCGTGACGCCGTGCGTCCTGCACGAGTTGCGACGGCGAATAGAACCCGAGCGGCTGGCTGTTCAGCAAACCGGCCAGAAACGCGGCGGGCTCGTAACGCTTGATCCACGCGCTGAAATAAACAAGCAGCGCGAAGCTCGCCGAGTGACTCTCCGGAAAGCCATATTCGCCGAATCCCTCGATCTGCTTGCACACACGCGCGGCGAAATCGTGCTCGTAGCCGCGCGCAAGCATCTTCTTCATGAGATCGGCCTGATATTTCTCCAGATGACTGCCGCGACGCCACGCGGCCATCGCCCGGCGCAATTGATCGGCCTGTTCCGCCGTGTAGCCCGCCGCAACCATCGCGAGCTTCATCACCTGCTCCTGAAAGATCGGCACGCCGAGCGTGCGGCCGAGCACCGGCCGTAGCTCCTCTTTCGGATACTCCTCCTCTTCCAGTCCCTGTTTGCGGCGCAGATACGGATGCACCATGCCGCCCTGGATCGGGCCGGGCCGCACGATCGCCACTTCGATCACGAGGTCGTAGTACTTCTGCGGCCGCAAGCGCGGCAGCATGCTTTGCTGTGCGCGCGATTCGATCTGAAACACGCCGATGGTGTCCGCGCGGCAGCACATCTCGTAGACGGCCTTGTCCTCGCGGCGAATATGCGACAGCCCGAAACCCGGCACGCCGCGCCGCAGCGCGACGAATTCGAGGGCGCGCCGGATCGCCGACAGCATGCCGAGCGCGAGCACGTCCACTTTCAGGAGCTTCAGCTGATCGATGTCGTCCTTGTCCCACTGAATCACGCAGCGGTCTTTCATCGCGGCGTTTTCGATCGGCACGAGCCGCGACAAGCGTTCCCGCGCGATCACGAAACCGCCGACGTGCTGCGACAGATGCCGCGGAAAGCCTCGCAGCTCGCGCGTCAAACGGATGAGATGCTTCGTGACGTGGGAATCGTCGCTGAAGCCCGCTTCCCTGAGATAACCCGCCACCGCGGACGGTCCGTCCCACCACTGCTGCGACTTCCCGATGCGCTCGATCAGCGACGCATCGAGCCCGAGCGCCTTGCCGACATCCTTCAGCGCGCTGCGCGTGTGATACGTGATGAGCGACGCCGCCAGCGACGCGCGATGCCGCCCATACTTCTGATAGATGTACTGGATGACTTCCTCGCGCCGCTGGTGCTCGAAATCGACGTCGATATCGGGCGGCTCGTTGCGCGCTTGCGAGATGAAGCGCTCGATCAACAAGCCCATCCGGACCGGATCGAGTTCGGTGATGAACAGGCAATAGCAAATGATCGAGTTCGCCGCCGAGCCTCGCCCCTGACACAAAATGCCCTTGCTGCGCGCAAAGGCGACGATGTCATAGACAGTCAGGAAGTACTTCTCGTATTCCAGTCTGGCGACGAGCGCCAGCTCTTTATCAATGAGACCGATCGTCTCGGCATCCATGCCGTTCGGCCAGCGTTGCAGCGCGCCCGCGATCACGCGTTTGCGCAGATAGCTCGCGGGCGTCTCGCCGGGCGGCACCAGCTCTTCGGGGTATTCGTATTTGAGTTCCTCGAGATTGAAGGTGCAGCGGGCCGCCACCTTCAGCGTTTCCCGGATCGCCTCTTTTGGATACAGCGCGCCGATGCGCAACCGCGTGCGCAGATGTCGCTCCGCGTTCGCTTCGAGCGCGTAGCCGCATTCGGCAAGAGGCCGGTTCAGGCGGATCGCGGTCAGCGTGTCCTGCAAAGGCTTGCGGGAGCGCGCGTGCATCAGCGCGCCGCTCGCCGCGACGAGCGGCAATCCGCTCGCTTCGGCGATCACACGACAGGAAGCAAGACGCTCGTCGTCGCTACCGTCCTGCCAGAGCTCAAGCGCGAGCCACGCACGGCTCGCGGCAAAGCCGGCCAGCCAGTGCGCGCGGTCGAGCGTATCGGCGAGCGTCGCCGATCTCTGCGGCACGAGAATCAGGATGCAATCCGGCAAGTGCTTCAGATGCGCAATATCGCCGCGCAGATCCGCCGCGTTGGATGACGCGGCGGGGTCCGTGAAGTCCTCCGGGCCTATCTTGTAACTGCCCTTGGGCGAACGAGCGCGCGCGTGCGAAATGAGCTCCGACAGGTTGCCGTAGCCCGCCCGATTCGTCGCAAGCGCGATGAGCGTGCAGAACGGCTCGCCGTCGGCATCGGTGAGATGCAGTTCGCTGCCGATGATCAGTTTCAGATCCTGCTTTTTGGGCGGCGGCTCGCCTGCAAGCTGCGCGGCTTCGGCGTCGGCGCGCGCCTTCGCTTCGATGTCCTTGATCGCGGCATGTGCACGCACGACGCCCGCGAGCGAGCATTCGTCCGTGATCGCGAGCGCGGTATAGCCGTGCTCGAGCGCTGCCGCGGCCAGTTCCTGCGGATGCGATGCGCCGCGCAGAAACGAAAAGTTGCTAAGGCAATGCAGTTCGGCATAACCGGGCAACAGCGCCGAGGCCGACATCGCGCCGAGAACCGCGGCCTTGTCGTCGCCTTCGTCATCTTCATCCAGGCCGATGATGTCGTTCAAATCATCCACGGCGGCATCATCCGAAAAAACCGTGCAGGAACCAACTGCCGGTGAGACGTTCGCGATAAAGCCAGAACATGCGGCCGCGATCGTCGGCGGCGACGTAGTAATCGCGCTGGACACCATTGCCGTCCCACCATCCCGCCTCGATGCGCTCGGTCCGGCTGATCAGCTTCAGCGGGCGTCGGTAAAACGGGCGCTCGTTGCGCAAGATCAGCTTTTGCGGTGTCTCGAGTATCCACGACGGGCGCGGCTGCGAGGGAACGGCCCGATCGGGAAGCTCGAGCGGCCCGCCGGATTCGGTTTGCGCCTCGGTTTGCGCCTCGGTTTGCGCGTCGGTTTGCGCCTCGGGTTCGGTTTCGGTCGGCGTATCTGCTTTTGCCGCTTGCGTCTTTGACGATTTCTTCCCGCGCTTCGGCTTCGTCTCGCTTGCAGGCTTATAAGCTTCGACCGTCATCGCCGCTTCGGGCCGATGATCGTCTCGCGCGACCAGCTGCACGACGTTCTCGGCGCCGAGCCGCGCGCTCAGACGTTCGAGCAGTTGCGCCATCGATTCGCTGTCGGAACCGGGCATCGGAAACAAGGTCTCGGCCGGCGGCGCATGCTCGCTGACCTTGTCGGCAAGAAGCTTCATCTCGATCACGGGCGCTGCGAGCGTCGTCTGATTCAGTTTCTCGCGCAGCAGCCAGAGGATGTGATCGGCTTCGCGCGTCGGCACGGCCCAGGCTACCTTGAATGTCGACGTTTTCGGCGCGTGACGGGCAGCCAGCTCGTGCTCGAGCAAGAGCGAAAATTCACTGACCGCCGCATGATGCGCGCTCAGCCAGCCGGCGAGTTGCAACACAAGCCGGCGGGCGGCGAACAGCAACGCCTCGGCGCTTTCCACGCGCGCCTGCAATTCGAGCCGAGCCTCGAACGACGCCCGCGCGCAGAACGCCTCGCGCGGATCGGGTGCCTGTCCATATGCTTGCGCGAGCCATTGCAGGATGCCCTGACCGAACCGTCGCGCGACGCCCTTGCGCGGCAGACGACGCAAATCGGCGAGCGTTGCGCAGCCGATCTGCTCGAACACGTTGCCGTGCGAATGCGCCGACGGGATGAGCGATACGGGCAACGCATCGAGCACATGGACGAGCGTCGTCTCTTTCACGATGCGTACGCGCCGCGTAACACGACGCGTGCGCGCGTGAGCCAGCAGCCATGCGCCCCACGCCGTCGGCGCGCAGCCCATGCGCGAGGTGAAACCGCATCCTTTTACCGTCGATGTCACCTTGGACAGCAACGCGCGCAAGCCGCCGAAGAGCCGCATGCTCGCGCCAACTTCGAGCAGCACCGTATTCGCATGGGCCAGCACGACTTTGGGCGAAAACGCGAGCAACGCCAGCGCAACAGCTTCGAGCGCGTTTTGCTCTTCACGCATGTCGATGGCGAGCAGCGTCAGTTGCGGCGCCAGCGCGAACGCATGCGAGCGCGTGCTGCCGGGCCGCACGCCGAGCCGAAACGCGACGAGATCGGGCATCAGGATGCGCGCGTGATCCGCGAGCGCGAAGCATGGCTGATCGATATCGCTGGCGCGAATGTCATTCGGCGTCGATGTTGCTCCAGGCGAGATCGAATTCCCCGATGTCGAGGGCATCGAGGGCGGCCTGACTGCTTCGAGCGATAAAAGCGGCAATGTCACCGCTATCCACAACATGTTTGACCTCTCGTGCTTTCCTTGCCTGATGCGCACGACGAATATGTTCGGGCAGAGCAGGCATCTGCAGCGGCAAGCTCAACCGCAGCGGCTTGCCCAACAGTGGGCCACGCCGCTTGATGATGTCGATTTCGAGCATGACGGCTTGCATCCATTCGCGACGGTTCATCGTCTGTGCGCTGGCGGGGAGTATCGGTTTGCAGACCATGCGCAATGGCGCGGCGGATGATTGCTTCGCCGCTTTGAGCGGGCGGAACAGGAACGCCAGCGACTGCGCTTCCTGAGCGGCGACTTGCAGCCTCCGCAGTGCTTCCGGACGCACTTGAGGCAGCCAGATCAGCACAGCGCCGATGCCTTCCTGCTTCAGCGACTGCTCTGCGGCCCAGAGCACCTGATCTTCGGGCGCCTTGACCCAGACCAGTTTATCGACCGCGATTTTCATCGCCCGAAGCGCGGCCAGATTGGGCTTCCACGGTGGCGCGATGAAGATGACGGAGCGATCTTTGCCCACTGTCAGTTCTCGAAGCGTGCGCGCGAGCAATCTGATTTCGCCCACGCCGCTCTCTTCGATCAGTAACTCGGTGACTGTGCCGGGCATCCAGCCTGCGCCGGGCAAGGCCAGATCAAGCGTCCGGAATCCGCTCGAGATGATGTTCGACTCGGGATCGTTGATCGGACTGCCCTGCCAGATCTGACGCTGCAGATGCGATGTCAGCCCGATGTCGAGCAATGAAAGTGCTGCACCCATGAGTTTTCCCCGTCCAGCGCGAATGCAAGGGCCTGCTCACGGTGCGAGCACTCGGCGGTCTTTGGTTTTACTGTATATTTATACAGTATTTTTTTGAGGGCGGGTAAACATCTGGAGGTGCCGAAGGCTCGTTTACGAAGCACAAGGGCGAAGAATAAGACAGGAAATTGCGATGGGATTACCAGCGTTTTCGCGTTTCCAAACGCAAAAACCCCACCTTTGCGGGGTGGGGTTTTTGTTTATCGCATGAGGAGCCTGACGATTACCTACTTTCACACGGGTATCCGCACTATCATCGGC
>NZ_JALQDT010000020.1:0-41586 GCF_023631085.1 Caballeronia sp. INML1
ATTTACTCCATCCAAAGATGGAAAAACCTTCCTCTGATACTTCGTGTGAGACTCTTGATACTTTCGCTATATCCAGCCCCGAAGAACCAGACCGCACCCAACATCAAGCGCCCACACTTATCGGCTGTTAGTTTTTAAAGAGCACATCGCAAGACCCCTACCTCACCCTCTGTCTTGCGCCGCTGCATCAGCAGCAGAGAAACGAGATTATGAACAACATTTCGGTTCGTGTCAACAAGAATTCGACGCTTTCCGTTCTTGCCAACCGCGCTCAGAGCCTTCTACCGCTTACTCAGAGCACACCACCGATACCGCCTCTACTCTCGCTTCCTTCGCGTTCATCGAATCGCGAAGGAACGGAATTCTAGTGAGTGAACCTCAGCTTCGCAAGAGGAATGCAAAAAAATAGTTCGACCGCTCCGAATGCCTCGCTGCACGTGAATCGACCTACTGCAACGTCGCACGATAAAAGCATCGTCCGAGCGACTACAATTAAAGGTTCACCGCACCAATTACTCTTGTATCCATATGCGCTCGCGAATCGCAAAACGTATTCCCCCGGATGCCGACAAGCTCGTCAGCCTCTCCCTCGCGCTCTTCGCGTCCGGTAGCCGTGTCGAGGATCGATTCTGGGAAGCTCGCCTCGACAGCCTCATCGTCAAACTCGTGCGTAACGGCAACCAGACGACGCTCGACGCCGCGCTCGACCACCTGCAGCAAAACCATCCGGACGCCTATGGAGCGCTCGCCGATATGGCCGAGACGCATAGCGAGTCATTCAAGGTCGACATCGACGGCGCACCCCACGAAGCATTGCTTATTTCCGCGCCGGTGCTCGCGTGGACGCGCTACGCGATTCCGTCGGGGGCGCTGAAAGGCGAAGCCGTCGATGCCCTGCGCACGCAAATGCAGGCGCATGTCCTCGCAGCAGACGCGCGCGTCGCTGTCGCGCCCTATCTCTATAGCATCGATCAATTACCGCGACACCACGTGGATACCGCGCGCCTCGCGCAACAGTTGTTGCAGACGGTTTTGAACGGTAGCGTCGCGCGTCTGAACCTGTCCGATCTTCCGGAAACCTCGCCGATTCTCGCCGACCCGAGATTCCTGCTGGCGCTAGTCGTCGTACCGGCCGGCACGGCGTTCTTCCGCTGGCAAGAGGACGAAAACGGCAGCCGCGTCGAACGCGGTCAATGCCTCGAGCAGTGGGCCGCTCAAGGCGGACCGAGTTTCGCCGCCATCCTGCCTGGTTGCGAATTCGAGTGCCTGCTTCCCGACGCCTACTACTCGGCCTGCCGCGATGCCGACGAGCAGGTTCGTCCGCACACCGTGCGCACCGCCGTCCGGTATCTGTTCGACACACTCGGCACCGCGCCTCAGGATTTACGGGCGGTCATCGCGGGCTTCGGCGAGCGCCGTATCGACGAATACCGCATTGGTTTCACGCGGCGCGGCAGCAACGATGTGATCTACGGGGTCGTATGGCCACTCTACGGACGCGAAAACGGAGAGCTGGGGATGGACGAGGACGCGGTCGATCTCGAGGGCGCCAATGGCCCGGTCGAGGAAATTGTCGAGTTGCTGAAGAAAACGGGCGTCTCGGACGTTCGCCGCCATGCGGGACGCTTCGAGCCGGAGTTTTGCGACGACTGCGGTGTGCCACTCTACGCGGATCCGCTCGGTGAAATCGTTCATGCCGAGATGCCGGAGGATGCGGAGCCGGCGCAGCCTCATTTCCACTGAAAGCCGGCGAAAGAGCCGTTTTCGGCCAGGACGAACCCCGCTCCGTGCGGGGTTTTGTGTATTTAGGCCTATGCCATTCGGATAGGGGGCCAAATCAGCGCAAATTTGTCAATATAGCCACTGACGCCAACGTGTAAGCCGGCGTCGAGTCCCGAAGCTGAGGGCGACGGGTGTATTGACATGAGGTAAAGCATGATAATCAACATTATTGGTTCCGACGCGGAGCGCCGGGCGGGCCTTAAAACATTGCTGCGCCGTGTTGCGCGCCATGCGCAATTCACCGAGGCGAAGGATTGGAGGCAAGCCCGTTCCGCCTTGAAACGCTCCGAACCCGACATGACCGTGATCGACTGGGCGCCCGACCTGCGTACCAGCGACCTACGGATTCTGCTGGACGAAGCGCCCCGCGTGCCCGCGGCGATCATGGTCGATCGCTGCGGTGCCGCGCTGGTCTACGCGCTAATGAGCGTCGGCGCAATGGGCGTGATCCCGCGCGCGCTCGATCCAATCCTGATCCTGCGCGCGCTGGAGATGGTGCTCGTCGGCGGCCATTACATTCCGCCCGACGTAGTCGACCCCGAACTGACGCTCGAGTTCACCGCTCGCCGTGCTCGGGACGTCGCCACACTGCCGCACAGGATCCGCCACCATCCGGCTCTGTCGCCCCGACAGCAGCAGATCATGCGCTGCGTGCACATGGGCAGCACGAACAAGATGATCGCGAAGACGCTCGGCATCAGCGAAGGCACGGTGAAGATCCACCTTGCAAGCATCTTCCAGCAACTGGGCGCGACGAACCGCGCCGCCGCAGTCGCGATCTACAACGGCGTGCAGAACTCGCATCTCGAAATCCTGCGCAGCGGACGCGAGAAACCCGTGCGTGCCGTCGCAGGGCAGCCAGGCGTTATCCCGCTACGCCGGCCACGGACGCGCTATCCGTCGCTTCTCGACAATGACGCGGCCGCGCTCCCGATGGCCGCCGAGCCTGAATCGACGTTCTAGCAACAATCCAGGCAAACGGGTTCGTCCTTTGCGCACACGTTTTACGCGCAACGAGTAATATGCAAGGCATGGGGTTCTTCTACACACCGCTCCCGCTTTGGCTTACCGTCGGCGGCTGGATCGTCGCCACGGGAGTGCTCGCGCTCGCGCTGCTGCAGCGACCTTTCGCTCGTCTGCAAGACGCCACGCTGCAGAACGTGTGGCTCGGCATCATCGTCGCGGTGTCGGTGCTGTGGGCATGTAATGCATGGTTCGATGACGGACCCGTCATCCATCTCTTGGGCGCAACGCTGATGGTCACGTTGTTCGACTGGCGCCTCGCGCTCATCGGAACAGCAGCGACCACGGGCCTCGCCGCGGTCGTTCTCGATGCGTCGTGGCTCTCGGTGGCGACCACCTATCTTCTCTTCGGCGCACTGCCGGTCGCGGTATCGACCCTGCTGCAGCGTCTGAGCAACGCCTGGTTGCCGCGCAATCTTTTCACCTTCATCGCCGGGCACGGATTCATCACTTCGGGTGCGGCGGTCGCGGCGGCATGCGGCGCGACCGTACTGCTCGAGATGGCGCTCGCCAGCGGGCCGTTCGTCGTACCTCCGGCGTTCACGCGAGGCTCGCTGCTGCTCGTTGCAGGAGAAGCGCTCTTCACCGGTCTGCTCACCATCCTGATTGCTGTTTACAAACCAGCGTGGATCACCACATATGACGTGCGCCGCTATCGCCTCGATCGCGGTCCGCGCGTCTGAGTCTCGCGAACCCTACCTGCCTCGTGCAATGCAGAACCCCGGATATCGGATTCCGGGCGATGGGCGCGCGCACAAAGTACGATAAGATTGAACTCCTTCCCCACACGGCGCATCTTACTTGCCCGTGTCTTCTTAGCGCCAGACTTGATGGAACGTAACTACGCACCGCGCCGGCTCCTGCGGCTCGTCGGCCGGTTGGCGGTATGCGCATCACTAACATGCGCGGTGTCCGCTTTTGCCGATTCGCTCGACGAGCGCAACGAACTGATTCACCACTTCGTCACCGACTTCAAGGCCAACCCGCTTGTCGCGGATTGCGCCGCGCATGGCAACTTCATCGCCAGCACGTCTTCGGCATTCGATCACGTCGAATTCCCGCCCAACTCGTTCGATGCCGCGCATTCCGCGATCGAGCCATGGAACGATTCGTTCGACGAAAAGAAGCAGCGAATCAAAGTGGACAACGTGGTGACCGTCGAAGGTCAGGGCATGCCGAAGAACGGCGAGCGCGATCCCACTCCGCTCAAGTTCCGCTGCGGCTACGTCGGCAGCCAGATGCTTGCCTTTGGCTGGAACGATCCCGTGCCCGCGTTGCGCCCGCGCGCCGAGCCGCACTCGACGCAAAGCGCTAAGGGTAAGCACGGCGCGAAAACAAAGGCGAGCGCGGGCAAGACGAAGAGCACGTCGAAGTCTTCGGGCAAGTCGACGAAGAAGACGACCAAGAAGCACTAGCCGATACCTTCACTGCGAAGAAGACACCATCAAAAAGGGCGTGGGCGCCTGAAGCGGCCACCCCCTTTTTACATCAGCGTCAGATCGCCGGCCGTCAGGCGGCAAACGACTGCAGATGCCACAGAATCGCCTGAAGCATCGATGCACCGAGCGCCGCGCTACGCGCGCCGTTCCAGCCGACGCTCTCATCCGGCAAGTTCGCGTTGTCCTTGAACGGCATTTCCAGCGTGAGCGACAGACACTTGTACTCGTTGCCGATGTACTTCGACGCGAGCTTGAGCGCATCCGACTGATACTTGCTCGACTCGTAGCCGTACACGTCCTGGAAATCGGGGCTCGCCTGCTTGAAGAATTCGACGAATGCCTTCTGCTCCTCTGCCTGTTGCGCGGTGAAGCCCGGCAGCATCTCCGATCCTGCGACGAACACATAGGGAATGGCTTCGTCGCCGTGGATATCGAAGAACAGATCGCAGCCCGTCTCCGCAATGGCCTCGCGCACGGCGAGCACCTCCGGGCTGCGTTCCGCGCTCGGCTCCATCCATTCGCGATTCAGGTTCGCGCCCGCGGCGTTCGTGCGCAGGTTGCCGAGCACGCTGCCGTCGGGATTCATGTTCGGCACGATATGAAAGATGGCCCGCTCGAAGAGCGCGCGCGCGACCGGATCGCCCGCCCAGTCGCCGAAGCCCGCGAGACGCTTCACGAGCCCTTCGACGAACCATTCCGCCATCGTCTCGCCCGGATGCTGGCGCGCGATGATCCAGACTTTTTTCTTCGGCTCGGCGTCACCGAAGTCCGGGATGCCGAGCGAGAGCACCGACATCGGGCGGCCCTGCACGGTGCTGCCGAGCTCGGTCAGCGTTGCGAGCGGCATCTGCTGAACCGCGCCGAGAAATTCCGAGTGGCGCTCCTCGCTGTACGGCTCGAAGTACGCGTAGTAGATACGGTCGAAGTCCGGCGTGTGATCGATCTTCATCACCTGGCCGTCGTACTCGGTCGACACGCGGAACCAGTTCACGCGGTCATAGCTCGCGACGGCTTCATAGTTGCGCCAGCCTTCCGGGAACGCGCACTGCGCCGCATTCTCGAAAGTCATCACGAGACGCTCGCCGCGCGCGCCGGATACGCGAAAGTAGAACCATTGCGCGAAATCGGCATGCGAGTCGGGCCGGATGCGCAGCCGAATGTCCGCGGGATCGTCGGCGTTGAGGACTTCGATCGCACCCGCGTCGAAGTTGCTTGAAATGGAAAGTGTCATCTGCGTTTCCTTGCGTGCTTGCCGCGCGGGCCTCATTCCCCGGTGCGGCGACGAAATACGTATGTCGTGTCGTTCGACGCCTTCGGGTCGAACTTGTAGCCTTCGCTGTCGAAGCTTTTCAGCGCGTCCGGCTCGTCGATGCGGTTCTCGACCGCATAGCGCGCCATCAGACCGCGCGCGCGCTTCGCGTGAAAGCTGATGATCTTGTAGCGGCCGCCCTTCCAGTCTTCGAAAACGGGCGAGATAACGGGAGCCGTGAGCAGTTTCGGCCTGACCGACCTGAAGTATTCTTCCGACGCGCAATTCACCAGCACGCGCGCGCCGCGCTGCTTTTTCAGGTGTTCGTTGAGCGCCGCGGTAATGCGATCGCCCCAGAAAGCGTAGAGATCCTTGCCGCGCGCATTCGGGAATTTCGTGCCCATCTCCAGACGATACGGCTGCAGCAGGTCGAGCGGGCGCAGCAAGCCGTACAGCCCCGACAGCACGCGCACGTGGTTCTGCGCGAAGTCGAGATCGCCCGCCGAGAGCGTCTTCGCGGCGAAACCTTCGTAGACGTCGCCGTTGAACGCGAGCACCGCCTGCTTCGAATTGCGCGTATCGAAAGTCGTCGACCAGTCTGCGTAGCGCTGAAAATTCAGCGCCGCGAGCTGATCCGAAATGCCCATCATGCCGCCGATCTGCTGCGGCGAGAGTTCGCGCAATCCGTCGATCAACTCGGCGGCGTCATCGACGAACTGGGGCAGCGTGTGCTTCCTGATATGGGCAGGCGTCTCGTAGTCGAGCGATTTGGCGGGAGAGAGAACGATTATCATGGAGGCTCGCCGGCACCCCGCCGGCGATCATTGGCATAAACCCCAGATTGTATCGAATGGACAATTCCGCCGCGCCGTTGCCATTGTCGCCGCCGATGCGCGTCGTGCTCGATTCGAATGTGTGGATCGACATCCTCGTATTCGACGACCCCGCTACGCGTCCCATCCACGCGGCCCTCGAAGCCCGCACGCTCGAAGCGCTGATCGACGCGCGCTGCCTGCGCGAGCTCACGCGCGTGCTCGACTATCCGCAGTTCGTGCGCATGGAGATCGACAAGGCAGCCGCGCTCGCGACCGTCACGCGACTGTCGACGCTCGTCGCCGCGACCATCGAAGAAGGCGAGCGAGCGCTGCCCAAATGCCGCGACCGCGACGACCAGAAGTTTCTCGAGCTCGCGCACGCGTCGGGCGCCGAATGGCTCGTCTCGAAAGATCGCGCGGTGCTGAAGCTCGCACGCCGCATCGCGCGCGACTTCGCCTTTCGCATCGCCGAACCCAAACCCTTCGTGCTCGAGTTAGAAGCACAGACGGCCATCGGCTGATGCTGTCTTAAAATAGCCGCGAGCCCTCTTCCACGTCCATATCATCATGAACGCCACGCACGAATTGCCGCCGACACCGCCCGAGCTTTCTTTCCCGTCGCGTCTGCCCAATGTGGGCACGACCATCTTCACCGTGATGAGCGCGCTCGCGACGCAAAAAGGCGCGGTGAATCTCGGTCAGGGTTTCCCCGATTTCGACTGCGATGCGCGCATCGTCGATGCGGTCGCCGGCGCGATGCGCGACGGCCACAATCAATATCCGCCGATGGCGGGCGCCGCGCCCTTGCGCCAGGCGATCGCGCGCAAGATCGACGCGCTCTACGGCCGCGCCTATGACCCGGACACGGAGATCACCGTGACCGCCGGCGCGACGCAGGCGCTGCTCACGGCCATCCTGTGCTGCGTGCATCCGGGCGATGAAGTCATCGTCATCGAGCCGATGTACGACAGCTATGTGCCGTCGATCGAGCTCGCGGGCGGCAAGCCGGTGTTCGTGTCGCTCGAAGCGCCCGACTACGCGCTGCCCTTCGACAGGATCGCCGCCGCGATCACGCCGAAGACGCGGCTGCTGATGATCAACACGCCGCACAACCCGACCGGTCGCGTGTGGCGCGCCGAGGACATGAAAAAGCTCGAGGAGATCGTGCGCGACACCAACGTGCTGATCGTCTCCGACGAAGTCTACGAGCACATGGTCTACGACGGCGCACCGCACGAAAGCGTGTCGCGCTACCCGGAACTGGCCAAGCGCAGCTTCGTCGTGTCGAGCTTCGGCAAGACCTTTCACGTGACCGGCTGGAAAGTGGGCTACGTGGCCGCGCCCGCCGCGCTCACCGCCGAATTCCGCAAGGTGCACCAGTTCAACGTGTTCACGGTGAACACGCCGATGCAGATCGGCCTCGCGCACTATCTCGAAGATCCGAAGCCGTACCTCGAACTGCCGTCCTTCTATCAGAAGAAGCGCGACTTCTTCCGCGCGGGACTTGCGAACACGCGCTTCTCGCTTCTGCCTTGCGACGGCACGTACTTCCAGTGCGTCGATTACTCGAAGATCAGCGACTTGCCCGAAGCCGAGTTTTCGCAATGGCTCACGAGCGAAATCGGCGTGGCCGCGATTCCCGTGTCGGCGTTCTATCACGAGAGCCACGAATCGGGCGTCGTGCGCTTTTGCTTCGCGAAGAAAGAAGAAACGCTCGCGCTTGCGCTCGAACGTCTCGCCAGACTCTGAGCGACGGCGCCCCTGCCGAGCCGCATCGAACCCGACGCCACGCGCGTTCCCATCCCCGAGGAGCAGAACCGCATCATGAGCCAGCACGCATACAGGATCGAGACGCTCGGCATCGTCGGCAGTGGCGCGATGGGGCGCGGCATCGCGCAGATCGCGGCGCTCGGCGGGCTGAACGTGCATATCTACGACACGAATCCGAAAGCGCTCGCCGCCGCGCGCGAATATCTGTCGGAGACGTTCGCGAAGCTCACCGCCAAGGGCAAGCTCAAGGAAGCCGACGCGCACGCGGCGCTCGCGCGCATCCGCGATGCGGGCGACACGAGCGAGCTGTCCGATTGCGACGCCATCGTCGAGGCGATCGTCGAGAACTTGGACATCAAGCGCGAATTATTCCGCGAACTCGAAGCCGTGGTCGGCGAGCATTGCATTCTCGCGTCGAATACCTCGTCGCTGTCGATCACCGCGATCGCCGCCGGCTGCGCGCATCCCGGGCGGGTCGCGGGCTTTCACTTCTTCAACCCCGTGCCGCTGATGCGTGTCGTGGAAGTCATCGACGGCCTGCGCGGCGATCCGCGCGCCGGCGATGCGCTCATGGACCTCGCGCGCCGCGTGGGACACACGCCGGTGCGCGCGAAGGACATGCCGGGCTTCATCGTCAATCATGCCGGGCGCGGCATGAACACCGAGGGCCTGCGCGTGGCGAGCGAAGGCGTCGCGAGCTTCGCGGATATCGACCGCATCATGCGCGAGCAGGCGGGCTTTCGCCTCGGGCCGTTCGAGTTGCTCGATCTCACCGCGCTCGACGTCTCGCATCCGGTGATGGAATCGATCTATCACCAGTTCTATGAAGAGCCGCGCTTCAGGCCGTCGCCGATCACCGGCACGCGGCTCGCCGGCGGCCTCATCGGGCGCAAGGCGGGCGAAGGGTTTTATCGTTATGTCGACGGCAAGCAGGACATGCCGCCGGAACCCGCCGCGCCCACGCAACTGCCAACGCGCGTCTGGATAAGCCGGGCGTCGCACGCCGGACGCGAGGACGTGCTCAAGCTGATCGCCCGATGCGATTGCTCCGTGCATATAGACGCGGGCCACACGCCCGAGCCGGATTCGCTGATCCTCGTGACGCCGCTCGGCTTCGATGCGACGACCGCGGCCGTCAACGAACATCTCGATGCAACACGCGTCGTGGCCGTCGATACGCTTTTCCCGCTCGACACCGTCGCGCGCCGCACGATCATGACGACGCCCGCGACCGCGCCCGCCATGCGCGACGCCGCGCACGCCCTCTTCTCCTTCGACGGCGTGCCGGTCACCGTGATCCGCGATTCGACGGGCTTCGTCGCGCAGCGCGTCGTGGCGACAATCGTAAACATCGGCTGCGATATCGCGCAGCAAGGCATTGCCACGCCCGAGGACATCGATCTCGCGGTGATGCTGGGCCTCGGTTATCCGCGCGGCCCGCTCGCGCTCGGCGATGCCATCGGCGCGACGACCATCCTGACGATCCTGCGCAACATCCACGCCGTGCTCGGCGACCCGCGCTACCGGCCGGCGCCCTGGCTCACGCGGCGGGCGCAGCTTGGACTTTCGCTTACCCATATCGAGGAGCTCAGATGAGCGCCGAACTACTGACCGACCGTCCCGCGGGCAGCGACACCACGCTCGTGCTCATGTTGTCCAATCCCGGCGCGCGCAACGCGCTGCATCCGGACATGTACGCCGCCGGCATCGAGGCGTTGAATACGGCGGAGCGCGACAACACCGTGCGCGCGATCGTGCTGACCGGCGCCGACAACTTCTTCTGCGCGGGCGGCAATCTGAATCGCCTGCTCGAGAACCGTGCGCAGGATCCGTCGGTGCAAGGCGCGAGCATCGACATGCTGGCGGAATGGATCAGCGCGCTGCGTGCATCGACAAAACCGGTGATCGCGGCGGTAGAAGGCGCCGCGGCGGGCGCGGGCTTTTCGCTTGCGCTGGCGTGCGATCTGATCGTCGCCGCCGACGACGCCAGGTTCGTCATGTCGTATGCGCGCGTCGGCCTCACGCCTGACGGCGGCGCTTCGTGGTTCCTGTCGCGCGCGCTGCCGCGCACGCTCGCGAGCGAAGTGCTGCTCGAAGCGAAGCCGATCGGCGCGGCGCGGCTGCATGAAGTCGGCGTCGTGAACCGGCTGACGAAAAAAGGCATCGCGCTCGATGCGGCCATCGCCTGGGCCGACGATCTCGGCAGCGTGTCGCCCAAAGCGATGGCGCGCATCAAGTCGCTGATCAACGCCGCCGACGTGCAGCCGCTCGACGCGCATCTCGACATGGAACGCGACAGCTTCGTCGATGCGCTCCATCACGGCGACGCGCTCGAAGGCATCACCGCGTTCCTCGAAAAGCGCCAGCCGAATTATCGTTAAGCCCATGGCTCATTACGAATTGCCCAGGCGCCGCCGCATCTTCCTGATGCGTCATGGCGACGTCACGTACTTCGACGACAGCGGCCGCGCGATCGATCCCGAAAGCGTCCCGCTCAACGAACGCGGACGCGAGGAAGCGAGCGCGGCGGGCCGCGAGTTCGCCGCGCAAAAGATTCGCTTCGATCGCGTGATCGTGAGCGGATTGCCGCGCACGGTGGAAACGGCGCGGCGGGTGCTCGCGGAAACGGGTCAATCGATCGACCCGGAAATCTGGCCCGAGTGGCAGGAAATTCGCGGCGGCAAACTCAAGGACCTCACGACGTCGGACATCGAGCGCGCGTTTCTTTCCGTGTTCGATGGCGTCGTGCCCGAAGAGACACGATTTCTCGGCGGCGAGACGATCGGCGAGTTGCTCGATCGCGCGCTGCCTGCGGTTGCGCGCCTGCGCGAGGACCGCTCGTGGGACACGGTGCTGCTCGTGCTGCATGGCGGCGTCAATCGCGCGCTGCTCTCGCACGCGATCACCGCCGGCGGCCGCGCGTTCTTCGGACATCTGTCGCAGGCGACGGGCTGTATCAACGCGCTCGACGTCGGCGACAAGTCCGGCGACTGGGTCGTGCACGCGATCAATCATTCGCCGCCGTCGCCGCTGCACGCCGACGTGCGCAACACGACGATGGAACTGCTCTATGCGCAGTTCGTTCGCTACAAGCCCGGCGACATGGACTGACGGCGCCGCGCAAAAACGGAGGAGACGATGCAGGACGAACAACAGAAGAAGCACTCCGATTTCTCCGCGTTCGAAGGAACGCGCCCGGTGCAGGACAACCAGCGTTTCGATGCCCATGCCCTTTCGACATGGCTCGCAGCGCATGTCGACGGCTTCGGCGGTCCGTTGACCGTCGAGCAGTTCGCGGGCGGTCAGTCGAACCCGACGTTCAAGCTCGTCACGCCCGCCCGCAGCTATGTGATGCGCGCGAAGCCCGGACCCGCGGCGAAACTTTTGCCTTCCGCGCATGCAATCGAGCGCGAGTATCGCGTGATGGACGCGCTCGCATCCACCGATGTCCCCGTCGCGCGCATGCTCGCGCTGTGCGAGGACGAGAGCGTGATCGGCCGCGCGTTCTACGTGATGGAGTTCGTGCAGGGCCGCGTCCTCTGGGACCAGTCGCTGCCGGGCATGACGCCCGCCGAACGCGCCGCGATCTATAACGAAACGAATCGCGTGATCGCAGCACTTCATACGGTTGATGTCGAAGCCGCCGGGCTGTCGAGCTACGGCAAGCCGGGCAATTACTTCGAGCGGCAAATCGGGCGGTGGAGCAAGCAGTACGTCGCGTCGGAAACCGGGAAGATCGAGGCGATGAATCGCCTGATCGAATGGCTGCCGCAGCAGATTCCGCAGATGCAAGGCGCGCGCGTCAGTGTCGTGCATGGCGACTATCGGCTCGACAATCTCATCTTTCATCCGAGCGAGCCGCGCGTGCTTGCCGTGCTCGACTGGGAATTGTCGACGCTCGGCGATCCCCTCGCCGACTTCGCGTATCACTGCATGGCATGGCATGTCGATCCGTCGCAGTTTCGCGGCATCGCCGGGCTCGACTGGGCCGCGCTCGGCATCCCTGATGAAACCGCCTACGTGAAGCGCTACTGCGAACGCACGGGCTTCACGATCGAAGGCGACTGGAACTTCTATCTCGCCTACAACATGTTTCGCATCGCCGCGATCCTGCAAGGCATCATGAAGCGCGTCGTCGATGGCACGGCCGCGAGCGCGCAAGCCGTCGATGCGGGCAAGCGCGCGCGGCCGATGGCCGAACTTGCGTGGCAATACGCGCAGAAAGTCGGCCGATAAAAGCCAGGGAGACGAAAGGCATGAACTTCGACTACACGCCCAACGTGCAAGCATTGCGCGAAAGGCTGCTCGCGTTCTTCGATGCGCACATCTATCCGAACGAACGCGCTTACGCCGACGAAATCGCGGCGAATCGCGCGGCGGGCAATGCATGGACGCCGACGCGACTGATCGAAGGCCTGAAGGAGAAGGCACGCGCCGAAGGACTCTGGAATCTCTTTCTCCCTGCATCGGAACGCGGCGCAGGCCTGACGAATCTCGAATACGCGCCGCTCTGCGAAATCATGGGCCGCGTGCCGTGGGCACCGGAAGTGTTCAACTGCAGCGCGCCCGACACGGGCAACATGGAAACCATCGAGCGCTACGGCAGCGACGCGCAGAAGGCCCAATGGCTCGAACCGCTGTTGCGCGGCGAAATCCGCTCGGCGTTTCTGATGACCGAGCCGGAAGTCGCCTCGTCGGATGCGACCAACATCCGGTGCAGCATCGTGCGCGACGGCGACAGCTATGTCATCGACGGCCACAAGTGGTGGTCATCGGGCGCGGGCGATCCGCGCTGCAAGGTGTATATCGTGATGGGCAAGACCGACCCGCAAGCGCCCAGGCACACGCAACAGTCGATGATTCTCGTGCCCGCCGATGCGACCGGCATCACGGTGCATCGGCCGCTGAATGTCTTCGGTTACGACGATGCCCCGCACGGCCACATGGACATCACGCTCGATAACGTGCGCGTGCCGTCGACGAACATGCTGCTGGGCGTTGGGCGCGGCTTCGAAATCGCGCAAGGCCGTCTCGGGCCGGGGCGCATTCATCATTGCATGCGTCTGATCGGACTCGCGGAACGCGCGCTGGAGCTGATGACGAAGCGCACGCTCGGGCGCGTCGCGTTCGGCAAGCCGATCGCGCACCACGGCGTGACGCAGGAGCGCATCGCCGAGGCGCGCATCATGATCGAGCAGGCTCGGCTTCTGACGCTCAAGGCCGCATACATGATGGACACCGTCGGCAACAAGGGCGCGCGCGGCGAGATCGCGATGATCAAGGTCGTGGCGCCGAACGTCGCGTGTCAGGTCATCGACTGGGCGATCCAGGCGCATGGCGCGGGCGGCGTCTGCGACGACTTTCCGCTCGCATATGCGTATGCGTCGGCCCGCACGCTGCGGCTCGCCGACGGCCCCGACGAAGTGCATCGCAACGCCATCGCGAAACTGGAGTTCGGCAGATACGCCGACGTCTGAAGAATCTAGAACGCGTGCCGCGTGATGAACTCCGCGACGCACGCGGGCTTAGCGGCGCCTTCGCATTCGACCGTGACGAGCCAGGTCACCTGCACGCTGCCCGCTTCGACTTCGACCGCCTGGGCGATCGCAAAGACCGCGCGCAGACGTACGCCGACGCGCACGGGCGAGATGAAGCGCACCCGATTCATGCCGTAGTTCACGCTGATGCGCGCGGCGAGCGGCACGCATTGCAGAAGCCACATCGGTACGAGCGAGAGCGTGAGAAAGCCGTGCGCGACGGTGCCGCCGAACGGCGACTCCCGCCCGGCGCGTTCTGCATCGACGTGGATCCATTGATGATCGTCGGTGGCGTCGGCGAAGCGGTTCACGCGCGCCTGATCGATTGTCGTCCATTCGCTTTCGTAGCGTGCGACGCCCGCCGCCGCGAACACGTCCGCGACGCTCTTCAGCGACGCGACACTCATGCCTGCGCACCCGGATTGCGCAGGCCGAAGAGCGCGGCCGAATCCACCGTGAGCACGAGTTCGCCGTGCTGGTTGTGGGCTTCCCAGCGCGTCTGCACGATACCGCGATCCGGCTTGCTCTTCGACACGCGCTTGTCGAGCACGCGCACGGTGAGCCGTACCGTATCGCCGACGCGCACGGGCTTGATCCAGCGGATGTTATCGAGGCCGGGCGAGCCCATCGAGGTCGAATCGGCGATCATGTCGCGCACGAGGATGCCCATCATCGCGGAACACGTGTTCCAGCCGCTCGCGACGAGTCCGCCGAAATGCGACGCCTCGCCCGCCGCTTCCGACAGGTGAAAAGGCTGCGGATCGTAACGCTCGGCGAATCCGACGATCTCTTCTCTCGTGAACGTATGCGCGCTCAGCTGAACGGCGCTGCCGATATCGAAATCCTCATAAGCGTATGTCATGCAAAAGCTCCTCGATGGGCGTCAGTCTTCGGTAACGGAAAAAGTGGGAAGCGCTGCGAAGCGCGCGAGATGATGATCGACATCGCCGAGCGTCGTCTCGATGATCGACAGGCGCTTGAACCAGTGCGCCGCGGGCAGTTCGTTGGTCATGCCCATGCCGCCGTGCAACTGCACCGCCTGTTGCCCGACGAAGCGCGCGGCCTGACCGACGCGCGCCTTCGCCGCCGAGACGGCTTGCGCGCGTGTCACGGCATCGTCGCTCGCGTAACGCGCGGCGGCCAGATAGGTGATCGAGCGCGCTTGCTCCGTGTGGATCAGCATGTCGACCATGCGATGCTGCAGCGCCTGAAAGCGCGCGATCGGCATGCCGAACTGCTGGCGCGCCTTCGTATAGTCGACGGTCGCGCGATTGAGCGCATCGAGTGCGCCGAGCGCTTCCGCGCAGAGCAGAAACGTCGCGTAGTCGGCGATGCGCCCGAAAGTCGCGGCGCCCGTATCGCGGCCAGCAAGGCGCGTCGCGGGTGTTGCGTCGAAGGTGAGCGTCGCGGCGCGTTGCCCGTCGATCGTGCGGTACTCGGTGATGCCGACGTTCGCCGCATCCTTCCCGACGATGAACAGCGCCACTTCGCCTTCCACGCGCACCGGCACGATCCAGTAATCGGCCTGCGCGCCGTGCTGGACCATCGACTTCGTGCCAGCCAGCGTGAAGCGCTCGCCTTCGCCGCTCGCGATCGTGCGCAGATCGAAGAGATCGTAGCGCGCATGCGGCTCGTGGAACGCGACCGAAAGACGTATCTCGCCGCGCGCGGCGCGTTCGAGCAACTCCCCCGCGATCGCACTGCCCTTGTGCGCACCGAGCCGCAGCGCTTCGATACCCGCAGCCGTCGCCCAATACGGTTCGACGACGAGTGCACGTCCGAGCTCCTGCATCACGACGAGCATGTCGACCGGACCGCCGTCGAAGCCGCCGTGCGCTTCCGGAACGGGCAGCGCGAGCAAACCGAGTTCGGCGAACGCGCGCCAATGTTTTTCATCGGCGCCCGCCTCCGACGCGACGATCTTCTGCCGCGCATCGAACGCATATTCCTTGTCAAGATAACGGCGCAGCGCATCGCGGAACTGTTGCTGTTCATCGCTGAAAGTGAAGTCCATGCGCGCTCCTCAAAGTCCCAGAATCATCTGCGCGATGATGTTCTTTTGAATCTCGTTCGAGCCGCCGTAGATCGATGTCTTGCGGAAGTTGAAGTAGTACGCTGCGAGCGGCGCGGCATCGTCGTCGCCCGTGACGCTATGCGGACGCTCGCCTTCGAGGAATGCGGGATCGAAAGCGGCTGCCTGCGGGCCGATTGCTTCAACCATCAGCTCGGTCAGCGCCTGCTGCACTTCGGTGCCCTTGATCTTCAGCATGGACGCTTCCGGACCCGGACCTTGGCCGCCCGCCTCGCTCGCGACCACGCGTTGAACCGTCACTTCGAGCGCCATTAATTCGATGTCGAGCGCGGCGATTTTCGCGGCGAAGAGCGGATCGTGCAGGAGCGGCTTGCCGCCTTTGTTGCGGTTCAACGCGAGTCGCTTGAGAAACAGCAACTCGCGCTTGGACTGCCCGACACGCGCGATGCCCGTGCGCTCGTGTCCGAGCAGACACTTTGCATAGGTCCAGCCGCGATTTTCCTCACCGACGAGATTGTCCGCCGGCACTTCGACGTCCTCGAAGAAGACCTCGTTGACTTCGTGATCCTCGTCGAGCGTGATGATGGGCCGCACGGTGATGCCCGGCGTCTTCATGTCGATCAGAAGGAACGAGATGCCTTCCTGCTTCTTCGCTTCAGGGTCGGTGCGCACGAGGCAGAACATCATGTCGGCATGCTGGCCGAGCGTGGTCCAGGTCTTCTGCCCGTTCACGATGTAGTGCTCGCCGCGCCGCTCGGCGCGTGTGCGCAACGAGGCGAGATCGGAACCCGAGCCGGGTTCCGAGTAGCCCTGGCACCACCAGTCGGTGCCGTCAAGGATGCGCGGGAGATAGCGGGATTTCTGAACAGCGCTGCCGTACTTCATCAGCACCGGCGCGACCATCGATACGCCGAAGGGCAGGACCATCGGCGCGCCGGCGCGGGCGCACTCCTCGTCCCAGATGTGTTGTTGCGTCACGTCCCAGCCGGGGCCGCCATATTCCTTCGGCCACGCGACCGCCGACCAGCCGCGCGCCGCGAGCAGCTTGTGCCAGCTCGTGTAATCGTCGCGGGTCAGACGCTTGTGATGGAGAACTTTTTCGCGCAGCGCGCCTGGGAGGCTGGCTTCGAGCCAGATGCGGACATCAGCGCGAAAGGCGTCGTCGGCGGGGGAATAACTGAGGTTCATGCGCGGTGTCTCCCTTATGGCCCGTTCAGGAGCCAGAAGACGCCGCGCTCAAGCCTTACTGCAGCGGCTCTTTCAAAGCTTCCGGAACAGGCAACGGCATCACGTCGATCCCTTCCTCGAGCAAGGCATGCGCGTCTTCGGGCGTCGTGATGCCGCGAATGTTGCGCGCCGGCGCCTCGTTGTAATGAATGCGCCGCGCCTCCTCGGCAAACCGCTCGCCCACGTTTTCGGTCTTCTCGATCAACTCACGCATGAACTTCAAAGCGCGTGCCTGAAGTGCCGCCGCCTCGGGCGCGGCTTGCGCCTGCGTACGCTGCGGCGCCGCCTCGCCTCGCGCCGACGAAAGATTCAGGCGCGGCGCGGACGGCATGCGGCTCACGTCCGTCTCCGAGCAAACCGGACACGCAACCAGTTTGCGCGACAACTGCGACTCGAAGTCCTCGGTCGAGGCGAACCAGCCTTCGAACCGATGTTCGCGCGAGCACTTTAAATCGAGGACCTTCATGCTGATGGGGCTTCGTTGAAGTTTATCTCAAAGTCGCGATTTATGAACGACCGTTCCAAAATTCGTGCAAACGAGAACGATCGCCGGGCGACGAAATACCCATTCTAGCCGGTCAGCTCACTCGACGCTCTTGCTGACGCAAAAACGACAAAAGCGGCCCTCGGGGCCGCTTCTGCATGGATCAATCAGGCAACGCTCAGTCCGTGATCGTCTCGCCCAGCTTCCACTCGCCCGAACGGAGCTTCTCCAGCCAGAAGACGCCGATTATCGTCTTCACGTCGCTGATGCTGCCGTCCTTCACCCAGTTCAACAGTTGAACTTCATCGGCGATGAAGGTTTCGAGGAACTCGCCTTCGTCGAGCCTGGCATCGCCCGCTTGCAGGCCGCGCGCGAGATAGATGTCGATGAACTCGGTCGAATACGAAATCACCGGATGGATGCGCGTGAGGAACGTCCACTCCCGCGCGGTGTAGCCCGTCTCTTCCTGCAGCTCGCGCTTTGCGCACGTCAGTTCGTCTTCGTTGGGATCGAGCTTGCCCGCCGGAAATTCGAGCAGCACGCGGCCCACGGGATAACGGAACTGGCGTTCGAGCAGCACGCGGCCGTCGTCGAAGACCGGCAGGATCATCACGGCACCCGGATGCTCGACGAATTCGCGCGTCGCGTGCTTGCCGTCGGGCAGTTCCACGGTATCGCGCTTCAACGTGAGGAATTTGCCCTCGTGCAACGTGACGCTTTCGACCTTCTTTTCGATGAGGCCGTCATCGTTGCCGGGAATCGAGGATTGATCTGCCATCTTGAGCCCTGTGCTTTCAAAGCAAACATGCCGCTGACGGCGAAAAACCGTCAGCGGCGTTTGACGAGATACTGATACGTGAAGCCCGGGAAGGCCAGCACGATGAAGAGACTGAAGGTAACGGCATAAAACTGCCATCCCTGATCAAATCGGTTGCCGGCGCGCGCTTCGAGCATGAAGCCAAGCGCGCCCACCACGAAGTAGAGAACGATCAGCTCGCCGATGCGAATCCACGCGCTCTTCTTCGCCGCCTTGCCTCCCGTCGACGCCGCAAGGCGCAACGGGGCGACGGCAAAGAGACGCTGATTCAGGAACGGCACATTCGCGAGAACGATCGCCAACAGGACGATGAACCAGCCTGCCGCCGACATTACAGGGGCAGCGTATGCGAGATCGCCGTCAGGCACGCCGTCATCAGCGGACCCGGCACGAGGCCGAGCACCAGCACGGCGAGACCGTTGAACGCGAGCAGCGAGCGGTTCAGGCCGCCGGCAACGATCGGCGATGCGTCTTGCGGCGCGTCGAAGTACATCAGCTTCACGACACGCAGGTAGTAGAACGCGCCCACGAGCGAGGTCATCACGGCGAGGACGGCGAGCCACGTGAGGCCGGCGTTCATCGTCGCTTCGAGCACGGCGAGCTTCGCGTAGAAACCGACCGTCGGCGGAATGCCGGCGAGCGAGAACATCATGATCATCATGACGAACGCGAATACCGGGCTGCGCTGGTTCAGACCTTTGAAGTCCTCGAGCATTTCGGCTTCGAAGTCGCGGCGCGCGAGCAGCATCACCACGCCGAACGTGCCGAGCGTCGTCACGAGATAGATGATGCTGTAGAACATCGCCGAGCTATACGCGCCGGCCGCGCCCGCCACCTTGCCGTCGACCACGCCAGCGAGCAAGCCGAGCAGCACGAAACCCATGTTGGAGATGGCTGAGTAAGCCAACATCCGCTTGATGTTCTTCTGCACGATACCCGTGATGTTGCCGACGATAAGCGACAACGCCGCGAGAATCACGAGCATTTCTTGCCAGTCCACCGCGAACGGCAGCAGGCCCATCACGAGGAAGCGCAGGCCCCACGCGAAGGCTGCGACCTTCGGGCCGCCGCCGGTGAGCAGCGTCATCGCGGTCGGTGCGCCTTGATACACGTCAGGCACCCACATGTGGAACGGCACGGCGCCCATCTTGAAGGCGACACCCGCCACGACGAAGATCACGCCGAACAGCAGAACGGCATCGTTGATACGGCCCGAAGCGACGGCCTTCAGCACTTCGTTCAGCTCGAGCGAGCCGGTTGCGCCGTACAGCATCGAGATGCCGTACAGCAGGAAACCGGATGCGAGCGCGCCGAGCACGTAGTACTTCATCGCCGATTCATTTGCCTGCGGCGAATCCTTGCGCAGCGCGATGACCGCGTACAGCGACAGCGACATCAGTTCGAGGCCGAGATACAGCGTAAGGAAGTTGTTGCCCGAAATCATCACGCACTGCCCGAGCAGCGAGAACATGCCAAGCAGGAAGAAGTCGCCGCGGAACAGGCCGCGGTCTTCCAGATACTTCTTCGAATAGATGATCGACACCGCGTAGCCGAGACAGACCACCGCCTTCATCGCGCTCGCGAACGGATCGACGATATACATGCGCGTGAAGAAGTAATGCGGCGTCGGATCGAGCGCCGTGACGGCGAACCACACGCCGACGACGATCGTCGAGACGAGCGCGATCAGATACGTCGTGCCGCGGCTCTTCTCGCCGAACATCGTGTCGTTCAGCCAGGCCAGCACGACCGCGGCCATCAGGATCGCGTCAGGCCAAAGGGTACTCATAGAGGCGTTTTGCATGATCTTTTAGTTCCTCCGCACGACGTTACTGAGCCAGCGGCAGCTTGGACTGCGCGACGTGGGAGAGCAGGTTTGCCACGGATTCGTGCATCACATCGGTAAAGGGCTTCGGATGCAGGCCCATATACAGCGTGAAGAGTGCGAGCACGGCGAGCATCAGGAATTCGCGCTTGTTGATGTCCTTGAGCTTCGCGACGTGGTCGTTCGCAACCGCGCCGAAGTACACGCGCTTGTACATCCACAGCGTGTAGGCCGCGCCCAGAATCAGCGTGAACGTGGCGAGGAAGGCAATCCAGAAGTTGTACTTCACGGCCGCCAGAATCACCATGAATTCACCGACGAAGCCCGAGGTGCCCGGCAGACCGCAGTTGGCCATCGCGAAGAGCATCGCGAACGCGGCGAACTTCGGCATCGTGTTGACGACACCGCCGTAATCCGCGATCTGACGTGAGTGGACGCGGTCATAGAGCACGCCGATCGAAAGGAACATCGCGCCGGAGATGAAGCCGTGCGAGATCATCTGGATGATCGCGCCTTCGACGGCGAGCTGGCTCGACGGCCCGAACATGAAAAAGCCGAGCGTGACGAAGCCCATGTGCGCAATCGACGAATACGCGACGAGCTTCTTCATGTCAGCCTGCACCAATGCGACGAGACCGATGTAGATCACCGCGATCAGCGACAGCGTGATGACGACAGGAGCCAGGAAGTGGCTCGCGTCGGGCGCGATCGGCAGCGAGAAGCGCAGGAAACCGTACGCGCCGAGCTTCAGCATGATCGCGGCCAGCACGACCGAGCCGCCCGTCGGCGCTTCCACGTGCGCGTCCGGCAACCACGTGTGCACCGGCCACATCGGCACCTTCACGGCGAACGCCAGGAAGAACGCGATGAAGAGCAGCACCTGCGGCGTCATGTCGAGCTTCGCGGCTTGCCACGTAGCGAGATCGAACGTATGCGTCTGCGTGTAGAGGTACAGCAACGCAACCAGCATCAGCAGCGAGCCGGCCAGCGTGTACAGGAAGAACTTGAACGCCGCATACACGCGATTCGGGCCGCCCCAGACGCCAATGATGATGTACATCGGGATCAGTGTGGCTTCGAAGAACACGTAGAACAGCAGGCCGTCCGCAGTCGAAAACACGCCGATCATGATGCCCGAGAGAATCAGGAACGCGGCCATGTACTGCGACACGCGTTCCGTGATCACTTCCCAACCGGCGATCACGACGATCACCGTGATGAGCGCGGTCAGCACGACGAACCACATCGAGATGCCGTCGACACCGAGGTGGTACGTGATATTGAAGCGTTCGATCCAGTTCGACTGCTCGACGAACTGCAGCGCGGCCGTGGACGTATCGAAGCCGGTGATGAGCGGAATCGTGACGATCAGGCCGAGCACCGAGCCGATCAGCGCCACCCAGCGCGCGGGCGCCGGGTTCTGATCGTTACCAACTGCGAGTACCAGCAGGCCGAAAATGATCGGCAGCCAGATCGCGACACTGAGAATCGGAAAAGAGTGCATAGGATCCCTCGCCTTATTTGCCGCCGAGCGTCACAAACAGGGTCAGGAGCCCCAACATGCCGATAATCATGGCGAACGCGTAGTGATAGATGTAACCGGATTGAAGGAAGCGGATCACACCGGCGAACCAGCCCATGAACCGCGCACTGCCGTTGACGATGCCGTCGATGACGACCACATCGCCCTCTTTCCACAGACCGCGGCCGATGGCGACCGCGCCCTTCGCGAACACGACCTCGTTGATCTTGTCGCAGTAGTACTTGTTGTCGAGCAGCACGTAGATCGGACGGAAGGTCTTCGCGACGACCGCCGGCAGATCCGGACGCTTCATATAGAAGAACCACGCGACGATCACGCCCAGCGCCGCAAGCCACACCGGACCCGGCGTGATGATGCCGTGCAGCGCCATCGCGACCCAGCCGTGAAACTCTTCGGCCATTTCCTTCAGGCCTTCGTGGTTCTCGCCGATGAAGATCACCTTGTCGAACGCCACGCCGTGCGCGAAGAAGTCACCATAGATCATCGGGCCGATCATGATCGCGCCGATGATGATCGACGGAATCGCGAGCAGCACGAGCGGCAGCGTCACCACCCAAGGGGTTTCGTGCGGAACATGCGGACCATGACCGTGATCATCGTGATGACCGTGCGTGTCATGACCGTGGCCGTGCGCCTCCGCCTGGCCCATCGGCGAGTCGGGATGCTTCGGACCGCGGAAGCGCTCGTCGCCATGGAACACCATGAAATACATGCGGAACGAGTACAGCGACGTGACGAACACGCTCGCGACCACCGCGAAGTACGCGAAGCCCGAGCCCGCCAGATGCGAGTACTTCACCGCTTCGATGATCGAATCCTTCGAGTAGAAGCCCGAGAAGAACGGCGTGCCGATGAGCGCGAGCGAGCCGATCAGCGATGTGATCCAGGTGATCGGCATGTATTTGCGCAGGCCGCCCATATTGCGCATGTCCTGATCGTGGTGCATGCCGATGATGACCGAACCCGCGCCGAGGAACAGCAGCGCCTTGAAGAACGCGTGCGTGCCGAGGTGGAACACGGCGACCGGATAAGCCGATACGCCGAGCGCAACCGTCATGTATCCGAGCTGCGAGAGCGTCGAGTACGCGACCACGCGCTTGATGTCGTTCTGGACGACGCCGAGGAAGCCCATGAACAAGGCCGTGATCGCGCCGATCACCGTGACGAAGGAGAGCGCCGCATCCGAGTGCTCGAAGAGCGGCGACATGCGCGTCACCATGAAAATGCCGGCCGTCACCATGGTTGCCGCGTGGATCAGCGCGGAGATCGGCGTGGGGCCTTCCATCGAGTCCGGCAGCCAGACGTGAAGCGGGAATTGCGCCGACTTACCCATTGCGCCGATGAAGAGGCAAATGCACGCGACCGTCAGCAAGCCCCATTGCGTGCCGGGGAAGGTCATCGTCGCGAGTTTGTCGCCTTGCGCGAACACGTCGCCGTAATTCAGCGAACCGCCGAACGCGAGTAACAGGCCGATGCCCAGAAGAAAGCCGAAGTCGCCCACGCGGTTCACGATGAACGCCTTCATGTTGGCGTAGATCGCGCTCTCACGCGTGAAATAGAAGCCGATCAGCAGGTACGACACGAGACCCACCGCTTCCCAGCCGAAGAACAGCTGCAGGAAGTTGTTGCTCATGACGAGCATCAGCATCGAGAACGTGAACAGCGAAATGTACGAGAAGAAGCGCTCGTAGCCCACTTCCTCGTCCGCCATGTAGCCGATCGTATAGATGTGCACCATCAGCGAGACGAAGGTGACGATGACCATCATCATGGCCGTGAGCGAGTCGACCAGGAAGCCGACTTCCATCTTGAGCGTGCCGACGTTCATCCATTCGTAGATGGTCGCGTTGAAGCTCGCGCCATGCATCACGTCGTTAAAGACGATCGCGGAGAGGATGAACGAGACGAAGACGCCGAGAATCGTGACGCGATGCGAGCCCTTGCGCCCTACCGCCTTCCCGAATAGCCCTGCGATCAGCGAGCCGGCCAGCGGCGCCAGCGGAACCGCGAGCAGGAGGTTTTCATTGAGTGTCGTGGACATAACAGCCTAGCCTGAAATTAACCTTTGAGCTGATCGAGGTCCTCGACGTTGATCGTGTCGAGGCTACGGAACAGGGTCACGAGAATCGCGAGACCGATTGCGGCTTCAGCCGCCGCCACGGTCAGCACGAAGAACACGAAAATCTGGCCGTGTACGTCGCCCAGATAATGCGAGAAGGCGACGAAATTGGTGTTCACCGCGAGCAGCATCAATTCGATGGCCATCAGGATGATGATGACGTTGCGCCGGTTCAGGAAGATGCCGACGATGCTGATCGCAAAAAGGATCGCGCCGAGCACGAGGTAATGGGCAAGACTCAACATATTCGATTTCTCCTTCGCGCTCAGCCCTTGTTGTCGACCGTGCCCGCGCCGATGTTGCCGGTCACGGCGGGTTCCGTATTGGCGTCCGGCGCCTCTGTTTCCGACTTCATCTTCACGATGCGCACGCGGTCTTGCGCGCGCACCTTGACTTGCTGGCTGACGGTTTGCGTCTTCTTGTCCTTCTTGTCGCGGATCGTGAGCGAGATCGCCGCGATGATCGCGACCAGCAGCACGAGGCCTGCAATTTCAAACGCAAAGATGTAGTCGGTGTAGATGACCTTGCCGATCAGCTGCGTGTTCGGCATCAGTGCCGCGCCGGAAACACCCGCGCCGGCCGAAGCATCGCGCAGCGGCGTCGTCGTCGCGCCATAGCCGTGCCACAGGATCAGCGCCGTCTCGATCACGATGATTGCGCCGACGATGCTCGCGAGCGGCACGAAGCGCTTGAAGTCTCGCCGCAGGACATCGATGTTGATGTCGAGCATCATCACGACGAAGAGGAACAGCACCATCACGGCGCCTACGTACACGAGAACCAGCAGAATCGCGAGGAATTCGGCTTGCAGCAACATCCAGATCGCGGCCGCGTTGAAGAACGAGAGCACGAGGAAGAGCGCGGATGACACCGGGTTGCGCGAGGTGATCACCTTCAGCGCCGACACGGTCAGCATCAGCGCGAAGATATAGAACAGTACGGTTGTGAATTCCATGATTACCGGTTCATCGTTAGGCCATCATCAGGCATGGTGTGTCGGCACTCGTGGCGTGCTCTTCCTTTGAACGGACAGAACACGGCCTCGGCGCGCGCCGCAGTGTGCCAAACAGCAACAACAAAATCGCTCTGGCGCGATGCCGAAACGCAGGGTTCCGGCATCGAACTCGTATCAACGATAAGGCGCGTCCGCCGCCTTCGCAGCGGCGATTTCCGTTTCGTAACGATCGCCCACCGCAAGCAGCATGTCCTTCGTGAAGTACAGATCGCCGCGCTTTTCGCCGTGATATTCGAGGATATGCGTCTCGACGATCGAATCGACCGGGCAGCTCTCTTCGCAGAAACCGCAGAAAATGCACTTGGTCAGGTCGATGTCATAACGCGTCGTGCGACGGGTGTTGTCCGCGCGCGTTTCCGATTCGATCGTGATCGCCATCGCCGGGCACACCGCTTCGCACAGCTTGCAGGCGATGCAGCGCTCTTCGCCGTTCTCGTACCGGCGCAGCGCATGCAAACCGCGAAATCGCGGCGAGATCGGGGTCTTCTCTTCCGGGAACTGCACCGTGATCTTGCGCTGGAACGTGTAACGGCCCGTCAGCGCCAGACCCTTCA
Organism: Caballeronia sp. INML1; assembly: GCF_023631085.1. Classification (NCBI taxonomy): domain Bacteria; kingdom Pseudomonadati; phylum Pseudomonadota; class Betaproteobacteria; order Burkholderiales; family Burkholderiaceae; genus Caballeronia; species Caballeronia sp. INML1. The sequence continues at coordinate 25,232 of NZ_JALQDT010000020.1, forward strand.
GCAGTTCGGTCAGGAAGAAAGTTTTGAAGAAGTTCTGAATTGCGTTCATGATGGTTTCGTCCGCTCTTGTCTCTTACTTCCAGATGTTGAGCGGCGACATGATCCAGAAGCCGACAACGACCACCCAAATCACCGACACCGGCAGAAACACCTTCCAGCCGAGGCGCATGATCTGGTCGTAGCGGTAACGCGGAAAAGTCGCACGCGCCCAGATGAACACCGACAGCAGCAGGAAAACCTTGAAAACGAACCAGAATACGCCTGGAATGAACGACAGGAAGCCGAACGGCGCATCCCAACCGCCGAGGAACAGCGTCGTCGCGATCGCGGAGATCACGATCATGTTGATGTACTCGGCGAGGAAGAACAGCGCGAACGCCATGCCCGAGTAATCGATCATGTGACCCGCGACGATTTCCGATTCGCCTTCCACCACGTCGAACGGGTGACGGTTGGTTTCAGCGATGCCCGAAATGAAGTACACGACGAACATCGGCAGGAGCGGCAGCCAGTTCCACGACAGGAAGTTGACGCCCCAGCCCGCGAACATGCCGCGTTGCTGCGAGTGCACGATGTCGGACATGTTCAGCGTGCCTGCGACCATCAACACCACGACGAGCGCGAAGCCCATCGAAATTTCGTAGGACACCATCTGCGCCGCGGCGCGCATCGCACCGAGGAACGCGTACTTCGAGTTCGACGCCCAGCCCGCGAGAATCACGCCGTACACGCCGATCGACGAGATGGCCATGACGTACAGCAGACCCGCGTTGACGTCCCCGAGCACCGCCTGCGCCTGGAACGGAATGACCGCCCAGACCGCGAACGCGGGCACCACGGTCATGATCGGCGCGATCACGTAGATCCATTTGCTCGCCTGCGTCGGCTGAATGACTTCCTTGAGCAGAAGCTTCAGCACGTCGGCGATCGGCTGCAGCAGACCTGCGGGACCGACGCGGTTCGGGCCGAGACGCACGTGCATCCAGCCGATGAGCTTGCGTTCCCAGAGAATCAGGTACGCCACGCACAGCAGGATGACCACCGAAACCACGAGAATGCGGACGACCGCCCACACCGTCGGCCATGCGACGCCAAGAAGCTGCGTGCCGCCTGCGTTGATCGTATCGAACAAGCCCATTTTTACGCCTTCTCCACTACCAGTTCACCGAACAGGCCGCCGAGCGCGGCGCCAGCCATCGTGCCCGCCGACACGCGGACCACCGACTCTGCGAGATTCGCGTCGCGGACCGCGGGCAACGTCACCGACAGATTGCCTTGCTTGATACGCACTGCTTCGCCGTCCTTCAGGCCGAGCTTGTCGAAGAGTGCGGTCGGCAAACCGGCGACATTCGCGTCGCGTGCGGCGGCCGTCAGATGCAGCGACGGCGCGCGGCGCACGAGCGCATCGGCGTGATAGATCGGCACATCGGCGAGACGCTGCAGGCCGCTTCCGTTCAGCGCGACATTCGATGCGGCGCGCCTGGCGTCTACCGTGGTCTTGTTCGACAGACGCGCGGTCAGTTCGCCCGTGCCGAGCGCCGCGATACGCACTTCTTCAGCCGTGTCGAACTCGAAACCCGGCAAGCCGAGGATCGTGCCCAGCACGCGCAGCACCTTCCAGCCCGGACGCGTGTCGCCCAGCGCGCGCACGACGCCATTGAACGACTGCGCCGTACCTTCCGCGTTGACGAACGTGCCCGACGTTTCCGTGAACGGGGCGATCGGCAGCAGCACGTCCGCGTAATCCATGCCGTGCCGGAACGGCGACATCACCACAACCATTTCCGCAGCCTTCAGCGCGGCGATGGCCTGGGCCGGATTGGCCGTGTCGAATTCGGGTTCCGCGTTCAGGAGCACATAGCCCTTGCGCGGCTGCTCGAACACTTCGCGTGCGTTGAGACCGCCTTCGCCCGGCAATGCATCGACGAGATGCGCGCCGACCGAGTTCGCGCCTTCCGTGAGGAAGCCGAGCGTAGCGCCGGTATTGTCGGCGATCCATTGGGCCGCCGCCTGAATCTGAGCAAAGTCCGGATGCTGAACCGCGAGATTGCCGAGCAGCACCACGCGCTTCTCACCCGCGGACAGCGATGCTGCGACATCCTTCGCCGCCGCCGACACTTCGCGGCCCGAGAACGCCTCCGGAACCGTAACGCCACGCGTTTCGGCAACCGCCGCCGCGATGCTCGCGAGCTGGTCGAGCCACGCGGACGGTGCGGCGACCAGACGGTGTGCGGTCGGGATCAGCGAATCGTCGTTGCTGGCGTTGAGGAACGTGATCTTCGCGCCGTTCTTCGCTGCCTGACGCAGACGCGCGGCGAACAGCGGATGATCGCGGCGCAGGAACGAGCCGATCACGAACGCGGTGTCGATGATCGAGAGATCCGCGATCTTCGTGCCGAGCCACGGCGCTCCGATGCCGACCGGTGCCGAGAAATCGTGCTGACGCAGACGGAAGTCGATGTTCGGCGTGCCGACGCCCTCAGCCAGTTGCTTCAGCAGATGCAGTTCTTCGACCGTGCTATGCGGCGTGGCCAGTGCGGCGATGGCGTTCGCGCCATGATCCGCCTTGATGCCCTTCAGACCCTTCGCCACGTATTCGAGCGCGGTCTGCCAGTCGGTCTCGATCCAGTTGCCGCCCTGCTTGAGCATCGGCGTGGTGAGACGTTCGTCGCTGTTCAGCCCTTCGTACGAGAAGCGGTCCTTGTCGGAAATCCAGCATTCGTTGATGGCTTCGTTTTCCATCGGCAGAACGCGCATCACACGATTGTTCTTCACCTGCACGACGAGGTTCGCGCCGACGGAATCGTGCGGGCTCACCGACTTGCGGCGCGACAGTTCCCACGTCCGCGCGCTGTAGCGGAACGGCTTGCTCGTCAACGCGCCGACCGGGCACAGATCGATCATGTTGCCCGAGAGCTCCGAATCCACCGTCTTCCCGACGAACGACGTGATCTCCGAATGCTCGCCGCGGCCCAGCATCCCGAGTTCCATCACGCCAGCGATTTCCTGGCCGAAGCGCACGCAGCGCGTGCAATGGATGCAGCGCGACATCTCTTCCATCGAGATGAGCGGACCGACGTTCTTGTGGAACACCACGCGCTTTTCTTCGCTGTAGCGCGACTGCGACTTGCCGTAACCGACGGCCAGATCTTGCAACTGGCACTCGCCGCCCTGATCGCAGATGGGGCAATCCAGCGGGTGATTGATGAGCAGGAATTCCATCACCGACTGTTGCGCCTTCACGGCCTTGTCGGAGGTGGTGCGTACGACCATGCCGGCCGAAACCGGCGTCGCGCAGGCGGGGACGGCCTTCGGCATCTTTTCGACTTCGACGAGGCACATCCGGCAATTCGCCGCAATCGACAGCTTCTTGTGATAGCAGAAGTGAGGAATGTAAGTATCGACCTTATGCGCAGCCTGGATCACCATGCTGCCTTCAGGCACCTCGACCGTCTTGCCGTCAATTTCTAGTTCAACCATGATGGATAGAGATCCTCAACCCTTGTCTCGCGCATCTGACTGCGCGCCTGATTACGCGGTAAGCGCTTCGGACGGCGCGTGATGCGCGTGCCCGCCGACGAGACAATGCTTGTGCTCGACGTGATATTCGAATTCGTCCCAGAAGTGCTTGAGCATGCCGCGCACGGGCATCGCCGCTGCATCGCCCAGCGCGCAGATCGTGCGACCCATGATGTTCTCGGCCACCGAGTTGAGCAGATCCAGATCTTCCTTGCGGCCGAGACCATGCTCGATACGGTGCACCACGCGATACAACCAGCCGGTACCCTCGCGGCAAGGCGTGCACTGGCCGCACGACTCTTCATAGTAGAAGTACGACAGGCGCAGCAGCGAGCGCACCATGCAGCGGGTTTCGTTCATCACGATCACCGCGCCCGAACCCAGCATCGAGCCGGCCTTGGCGATCGAATCGTAGTCCATGTCGGTCGCGAGCATCATGTCGCCCGGCACGACCGGTGCGGACGAGCCGCCCGGAATCACGGCCTTGATGGACTTGCCGCGCACGCCGCCCGCCAGTTCCATCAGCGTCGAGAACGGCGTGCCGAGCGGAATCTCGTAGTTGCCCGGACGATTGACGTCGCCGGACACGGAGAAGATTTTCGTGCCGCCGTTGTTCGGCTTGCCGAGCTCGAGATAATTCTGCGGGCCGATTTCAAGCAGAAACGGCACGGCCGCGAACGTCTCGGTGTTGTTGATGGTGGTCGGCTTGCCGTACACGCCGAAGCTCGCCGGGAACGGCGGCTTGAAGCGCGGCTGACCCTTCTTGCCTTCCAGCGATTCGAGCAGCGCGGTTTCTTCGCCGCAGATATACGCGCCGTAACCATGATGCGCATACAACTCGAACGAAAAGCCTGATCCGAGAATGTTCGCGCCGAGATAGCCTGCCGCGCGCGCTTCTTCGAGCGCCGCTTCGAACACCCGATAGACTTCGAAAATCTCGCCGTGGATGTAGTTGTAGCCGACGGTGATGCCCATCGCGTACGCGCCGATGGCCATGCCTTCGATCAGCGCGTGCGGATTCCAGCGCAGGATGTCGCGATCCTTGAACGTGCCCGGCTCGCCCTCGTCCGAGTTGCAGACGAGATACTTTTGTCCCGGGAACTGACGCGGCATGAAGCTCCACTTCAGGCCAGTCGGGAAGCCCGCGCCGCCGCGGCCGCGCAGACCCGATGCCTTGACGTCGGCGATCACCTGCTCGGGCGGAATCTTCTCCTCGAGAATGCGGCGCAGCTGCTTGTAGCCGCCGCGTGCAACGTAGTCCTCGAGATGCCAGTTCTCGCCGGTAAGGCCCGCGAGGATCAGCGGCTTGATGTGACGATCGTGGAGTGACGTCATTTCGAAAGTTCCTCGATCAACTGGTCGATCTTCTCGCGGCTCATGAAGCTGCACATGCGATGGTTGTTCACGAGCATCACAGGTGCGTCACCGCATGCGCCGAAGCACTCGCCTTCCTTCAGCGTGAACTTGCCGTCCGGGGTGGTCTCGCCGAAATCGATTCCAAGTTTCTGCTTGAGATACTCGGCAGCGCTGTCCGAACCGCCGTCCGGCCCAAGCTGGCAAGGCAGGTTCGTGCAGAGCGTGATCTTGTGCTTACCGACCGGCTTCAGCTCGTACATCGTGTAGAACGTGGCGACTTCCTGCACCGCGACCGGCGGCATGCTCAGGTAATCGGCCACGAACTGCATGACTTCGGGCGAGAGCCAACCATGCTCTTCCTGAGCGACAGCGAGCGCCGCCATCACCGCCGATTGCTTTTGCTCGGCGGGATACTTCGCGACCGCGCGATCGATTTCTTTCAGGCCTTCAGCTGAGATCATTTTCAGACACGACTCTTTCAATTCCTACCGAACGAAAACCTGCCGCGCCCTTCGTGTTGCGGCAGACCTGGCGTTCCTGCGGGTTCCTGTTATTGCTTTCGCGAATCCGGAACGGCGGCTCGACGAGCGCGCCGTGCAGGCGGCGATGAAATCAGCGATCGATCTCGCCGAACACGATGTCTTGCGTACCGATGATCGTCACAGCGTCGGCGATCATGTGGCCGCGCGCCATTTCGTCGAGCGATGCGAGGTGCGCATAGCCCGGCGCGCGAATCTTCAGGCGATACGGCTTGTTCGCGCCATCCGAAATCAGGTAGATGCCAAACTCGCCCTTCGGATGCTCGACCGCCGCGTACGTTTCGCCTTCCGGCACGTGGAAGCCTTCCGTGAAGAGCTTGAAATGGTGAATCAGCTCTTCCATGTTGCTCTTCATGCCGACGCGCGAAGGCGGTGCAACCTTGTGATTATCGACCATCACAGGGCCGGGATTCTTGCGCAGCCACGCAATGCACTGTTTGGCGATGCGGGTCGACTGGCGCATTTCTTCCACGCGCACGAGATAACGGTCGTAGCAATCGCCGTTCACGCCGACCGGGATATCGAAGTCGAGCTGGTCGTACACTTCGTACGGCTGCTTCTTGCGCAAGTCCCACTCGATGCCCGAGCCACGCAGCATTGCGCCGGAAAGACCCATCTGCAACGCGCGCTCCGGGCTGACCACGCCGATACCCACGAGACGCTGCTTCCAGATGCGGTTGTCGGTGAGCAGCGTTTCGTACTCGTCGACACAACGCGGGAAACGATTGAAGAAGTCCTCGATGAAGTCGAGCAACGAACCTTGACGGTTCTCGTTCATCTTGTCGAGCGCCTTCGCGTTGCGGATCTTGGATGCCTTGTATTGCGGCATCGCGTCCGGCAAATCGCGATAGACGCCACCCGGACGATAGTACGCCGCGTGCATGCGCGCGCCCGACACCGCCTCGTACACGTCCATCAGATCTTCGCGCTCGCGGAACGCGTAGAGGAAGACAGCCATCGCGCCGACGTCGAGCGCGTGCGAGCCGATCCACATCAGGTGGTTCAGCACCCGCGTAATTTCGTCGAACAGCACGCGAATGTACTTCGCGCGCACCGGCACGTCGATGCCGAGCAGCTTTTCGATGGCGAGCACATAGCCGTGCTCGTTGACCATCATCGACACGTAGTCGAGGCGGTCCATGTAGGGCACGGATTGGAGGAAGGTCTTCGTCTCGGCCAGCTTCTCGGTTGCGCGATGCAGCAGGCCGATGTGCGGGTCGGCGCGCTGGATCACTTCGCCGTCGAGTTCCAGCACAAGACGCAGCACACCGTGCGCTGCCGGGTGCTGCGGGCCAAAGTTCAGCGTGTAATTCTTGATCTCTGCCATGGCGTTCTCTTAATGTTTCAGACCGCCATAGCGATCTTCGCGGATCACGCGCGGCGTGATTTCGCGCGGTTCGATCGTCACGGGCTGATAGACCACGCGCTTCTCTTCCGGGTCGTAGCGCATTTCCACATAGCCTGAGACCGGGAAGTCCTTGCGGAACGGATGGCCGATGAAGCCGTAGTCCGTGAGAATGCGGCGCAGGTCGGGATGGCCTTCGAACACGATGCCGTAGAGGTCGAACGCTTCACGCTCGTACCAGTTCGCCGACGTCCAGATATCGACTACCGAAGGCACGATGGGCACTTCGTCGTCCGGAGCGAACACGCGCACACGCACGCGCCAGTTGTTCGTGATCGAGAGAAGATGGCTGACGGCCGCGAAACGCGGACCGTCGTAGGCACCGTCGCCATAGGTCGAATAGTCGACGCCGGCGAGATCCATGAGCTGCTCGAAGCGCAGCGACGGGTCATCGCGCAGCTGCTTGCAGACGTCCAGATAGTCGACCGCCTTGACGACGACCGTCACCTGACCCAGCGACTCCGTGATGCTCTGGAGACGGCCGCCAAACGCCGTCTCGAGGTTCGCTTTGAGGGTCTCGAGTTTGCTTGCCATAGTTTGGGGAGACTCAGGCCCTTACTGACGGGCGATGGTGTTGGTGCGGCGAATCTTCGCCTGCAACTGGATCACGCCGTAGACCAGCGCTTCGGCGGTCGGAGGACAACCAGGAACGTACACGTCGACCGGCACGATCCGGTCGCAACCGCGCACGACGGAATATGAATAGTGGTAATAGCCACCGCCGTTCGCGCACGAACCCATCGAGATGACCCAGCGCGGCTCGGCCATCTGGTCGTACACCTTACGAAGCGCGGGCGCCATCTTGTTGCACAGCGTTCCGGCGACGATCATCACGTCGGACTGGCGCGGACTTGGACGAAATACCACGCCGAAACGGTCCAGATCGTAACGGGCGGCACCCGCGTGCATCATCTCGACCGCACAGCACGCGAGACCGAACGTCATCGGCCACAGGGAGCCGGTGCGCGTCCAGTTGATGAGCTTGTCAGCCGTAGTGGTGACAAAGCCTTCCTTCAAGACCCCTTCGATACTCATTTGTTTTCCACTCCAGATGAGCAGCCAGCCAAAGCCGCCCATGAATCCGGTGATCTAACTGTCATTCCCAGTCGAGTCCGCCCTTTCTCCAGATGTAGGCGAAACCGAGCAAAAATTCGAGCAGAAAAATCATCATCGCGATGAAGCCGGGCCAGCCGATATCGCGCAGGGACACACCCCACGGGAACAGGAACGCCGTCTCAAGGTCGAAAATGATGAAAAGAATCGCGACGAGATAGTAACGCACATCGAACTTCATACGCGCGTCTTCGAAGGCTTCGAAGCCGCACTCGTAAGGCGCGTTCTTCTCCGTGTCGGGCTTGTTCGGACCGAGGATCTTGCCGATGCTGACCAACGCAATACCTAAACCAAGGCCCATTAGAAGAAACAAGAAGACGGGGTAATAGGGTGCGAGGTTCAAGGCTATCCTCTGATCGGTAGATGTGGTCTGTTATTGATTGGGGCCTTCAGCCGGGACGGACCACCCGGCGGGAGAATTCACTTGGGACCGCTCACGATATCAGCACACTGTGACAACCGCTTTGACGCTGTCGATGCTGCCGCGAAACCGTAAGGGTACTCCAGAAGTGACAATGCCAGCCGAAGCGATGCAAGCGGCTGGCATTGGATAACTTTGGTGCCGACGGCGAGACTCGAACTCGCACAGCTTTCGCCACTACCCCCTCAAGATAGCGTGTCTACCAATTTCACCACGTCGGCACTGTACTGCAATCCGGGAAAACTCCTTCTAAATTGCCGCGAATCGCTTCAAGACTTGAATTATAACTGGGCCCTACGAATTGTTCAACGCACAAAATGCAAATTCTGCGAAAAATTCGTTCTGTCGTTATTTGGGCACGTCAGCGCCCGGCGCGGACGACGCGACAGGTGCAGAAGCCGGCGCGGAAGCCGCCGATGCCGCCGCCGCTGGAGCCGATGCCGGCACGGATGCGGCGCCACCGAGCACGCCGGCCGACGTTTGCGGCTTATAGCTGCCGAGATATGTCAGCGTCAGCGTCGTGATGAAGAAGACCGCGGCGAGAACAGCCGTGGTGCGCGACAAAAAGTTGGCGGAGCCCGTCGCACCGAACAGACTGCCCGATGCGCCACTGCCGAACGCCGCGCCCATGTCCGCGCCCTTGCCATGCTGAAGCAGCACGAGGCCAATAACGCCCAGCGCCGACAGCAACTGGACTACGATAATCAATGTCTTCAAATACAGCATTTCAACTCACCCGATCCCTGATGTTTCCGCGACACCTTCGTGTCGCACTATGCCCGTTCGCCTGCCCTGCCCGCCTGCCGTTCGACGCTCAATGCGTCACGGTTTGCGCCGCCCGGCAGATCGCCAGAAAATCCTTCGACTTCAACGACGCGCCGCCGATCAGCCCGCCGTCGATGTCCTTTTGCCCGAACAGCTCTTCCGCGTTTTCAGGCTTTACGCTGCCGCCATACAAAAGCGGCACGTTTGCTACCGACGCACCCTTCTCCAGCAGCTTGCGACGCAGGAATGCGTGAACGTCCTGCGCCTGGCCGGGGCGCGCGGTCTTGCCCGTGCCGATTGCCCAGACCGGTTCGTACGCGACCACGATGCCCGCCGCCTGTTCTTCGGTCAGAATCTGCAGCACGGCTTCGAGCTGCGTACCGATGATCTGCTCGGTCGTACCCGCTTGCCGCTCTTCGAGCGTCTCGCCGACACAGACGATCGGCGTGAGTCCTGCTTCGATCGCGCGCTGAGCTTTCGACGCGACGAGTTCCGGACTTTCGCGATGATACGCACGTCGCTCCGAATGCCCGACGATTGCATACGTGACGCCGAAGTCCGCCGCCATTTCCGCCGCGACTTCGCCGGTAAACGCGCCGCCCGCATGCGCCGACACGTCCTGAATGCCCCATTGCACGACCGAGCCGCTCAGAAGCGCCTGCGATTGTGCGAGATAAGGACACGGCACGCACACTCCGACGCGCACGCCCTTTTGCAAAGCCGATGCCCCTGCGGCGACTTCGGTCAGCAAGGTCGCGTTGTCACCGATGCGACCGTGCATCTTCCAGTTGCCCACCACCAGTTTCGCTCGTTCTCTGGACATATGTCTCGTCATTCGGCGGCGGCTTGCAAGAGCCGCCCTGTTATAAAAATGAACCGCCACGAACCGCAAACTGCTTGCAAAACAGGCGATTTTACTGTGTTACGACGAAACCGGTCAAACCGCAAAAGCGCGCCGCAACGTGAAACGCTGCAAGCCGGATGAAAACGTCACGCGTCCTCACGCCAGTCGAGCACGATCTTGCCGACGTGCGTGCTGCTTTCCATCAACGTATGCGCGGCGGCGGCATCGTGCGCCGGGAAAACCTGGTGGATCACCGGCTTGATGCGCCCCGCCTCGATTTCCGGCCAGACGCGCTCTTTCAGTTTCGCCGCGAGCTTCGCCTTGAACGCGACGGGACGCGGACGCAACGTTGAGCCGGTGATGACGAGGCGCCGGCGCAGCACGTCGTTCAGGTTGATCTCCGCCTTGGCGCCGCCCAGCAGCGCGATCACGCAGATGCGCCCGCCGTCGGCCAGCGCCTTGAGTTCGCGCGGCAGATAGTCGCCGGCGACCATGTCCAGAATCACGTCGACGCCGCGGTCATTCGTCAGCGACTTCACCACTTCGACGAAATCTTCCGTCTTATAGTTGATCGCGCGCTCCGCACCGAGCGCTTCGCACGCGCGGCATTTTTCGTCGGTGCCGGCCGTGGCGAACACGCGAAAGCCGAGCGCCTTCGCGATCTGGATTGCCGTCACACCGATGCCGCTCGATCCGCCCTGCACGAGCAGCGTTTCTTCCGCGCCGTTCTCACCCGCGCCCAACTGAGCGCGCTCGAACACGTTGCTCCAGACCGTGAAGAACGTCTCCGGCAACGATGCCGCTTCGATCTCCGACAGGCCCTTCGGCACCGGCAGACATTGCTCGAGCGGGGCGACCGCATACTCTGCATATCCGCCGCCCGCGAGCAACGCGCACACGCGATCGCCTTTTTTCAGACCAAACGGGTTGTGCTTGGGATCGAAATCGCCATCGACGATTTCACCGGCCACCTCGAGCCCCGGCAGATCCGAAGCGCCGGGCGGCGGCGCGTAGGCGCCCTTCCGCTGAAACACGTCCGGCCGGTTCACGCCGGAAGCGGCCACCTTGATCAAGACTTCGCACTTGCCTGGCGCAGGCGTCGGACGTTCGCCCAGTTTCAGGACGTCGGGTGCGCCAAACTCGGTGATTTCGATGGCCTTCATATCCTCTCCCTGTGACGACCGGAGTCAGTGTGCATTCGGACCGGATGGCACTGCGCGCGCCTGACGCAATTACGCTCCACACTGCCATCGAGTCCAATGACGCGTCGGACAATGCATAGCATCCGACGCGTCATACATGAAAACGGCCGGCTCGCATCAGCGGCCGGCCGTCTACACATTACCGCATTACTGCTGCGGGTGCGTGGGCTCTACCTGTTGCGCCGCTTCGTTCAGAAGCGCCTTCGCCGACAGACGCACACGACCCTTTTCGTCCGTCTGGATGACCTTGACCTTCACGATCTGGCCTTCCTTCAGATAGTCGTTGATGTCCTTCACGCGCTCGTTGACGATCTCCGAGATGTGCAGCAAACCGTCCTTGCCCGGCAGGATGTTCACGATGGCGCCGAAGTCGAGCAGCTTGAGCACCGGGCCTTCGTAGACCTGGCCGACTTCCACTTCGGCCGTGATGTTCTCGATGCGCTTCTTCGCGTCGGCCATGCCTTCCGCGCTCGTGCTCGCGATCGTCACGACGCCGTCGTCCGAAATGTCGATGGTCGTGCCGGTCTCTTCCGTCAGCGCGCGGATCACCGAGCCGCCCTTGCCGATCACGTCGCGGATCTTCTCCGGATTGATCTTGATGGTGATCATGCGCGGCGCGTAGTCGGACAGTTCCGTGTTCGTGTGCGGTACCGCGGCCGTCATCTTGCCGAGGATGTGCATGCGGCCTTCCTTCGCCTGCGCGAGCGCGACCTGCATGATTTCCTTCGTGATGCCCTGGATCTTGATGTCCATCTGCAGCGCGGTCACGCCTTGCGCCGTGCCGGCCACCTTGAAGTCCATGTCGCCGAGGTGATCCTCGTCGCCGAGGATGTCGGTCAGAACCGCGAATTTGTTGCCTTCGAGGATCAGGCCCATCGCGATGCCCGCGACGTGCGCCTTCATCGGCACGCCGGCGTCCATCAGCGCGAGGCAGCCGCCGCAGACCGAAGCCATCGACGACGAACCGTTCGACTCCGTGATTTCCGACACGACGCGGATCGAGTAGCCGAATTCATCGGCGCTCGGCCGGCACGCGACCAGCGCGCGCTTGGCCAGTCGGCCGTGCCCGATTTCACGGCGCTTCGGCGAACCGACGCGGCCGGTCTCGCCCGTTGCGAACGGGGGCATGTTGTAGTGGAGCATGAAGCGCTCACGGTATTCGCCTTCGAGCGCGTCGATGTTCTGCTCATCGCCCTTGGTGCCGAGCGTCGCGACGACGAGCGCCTGCGTTTCGCCGCGCGTGAAGAGCGCCGAACCGTGCGTGCGCGGCAATACGCCCGTGCGGATTTCGATCGGACGCACCGTGCGCGTGTCACGGCCGTCGATGCGCGGCTCGCCGTTCAGGATCTGCGAGCGGACGATCTTCGCTTCGATATCGAACAACACGTTGCCGATGGTTGCCGCATCGGCCGCCACGGCTTCCTCGGCGAGCTTCGCCGAAGTCGCCGCGTACACTTCCTTCAGCTTGGCGGAACGCGCCTGCTTGTTGCGCAACTGGTAAGCCGCTTCGAGTTCCGGCTTGGCGATTTCCGTGACGCGCGAGATGAGCGCTTCGTTCTTCGGCGCCGGCTGCCAGTCCCACTCGGGCTTGCCGCCCTCGCGAACGAGTTCATGAATTGCGTCGATGGCCGTCTGCATCTGCTCGTGGCCGAACACGACCGCGCCGAGCATCACTTCTTCGGAGAGCTGCTGCGCTTCCGACTCCACCATCAGCACCGCGCGCTCCGTGCCGGCGACGACGAGATCGAGCGCCGATTCCTTCATTTGCGGGCGCGTGGGGTTAAGCACGTACTCGTTGTTGATGTACGCGACGCGCGCGGCACCGACCGGACCGTTGAACGGCAAGCCCGACACGGCGAGCGCCGCCGATGCGCCGATCAGCGCGGGAATATCCGCCGGGACGTCCGGGTTCAGCGACAGGACGTGGATGACGACCTGCACTTCGTTATAGAAGCCTTCCGGGAAGAGAGGACGCAGCGGACGGTCGATCAGGCGCGAGATCAGCGTCTCGCCTTCCGACGGGCGGCCTTCGCGGCGGAAGAAGCCACCGGGGATCTTGCCCGCGGCGTAGGTCTTTTCGAGGTAATCCACGGTCAGCGGGAAAAAGTCCTGGCCCGGCTTGGCGGTCTTCGCGCCGACGACGGTCGCGAGCACGACGGTGTCTTCGACATCGACGATCACCGCGCCGCTTGCCTGACGGGCGATTTCACCCGTTTCCAGGCGGACATTGTGTTGTCCCCACTTAAATTCTTTGACGATTTTATTGAACATTGTCACTCCTTCTAGTTGCGCCGCGCCGGCTGTCTGGCGCTGGCTGGAGCGGTCGCGAGCCACGCTTGGGAGGTGTGTTATGCCATTCCAGCGCGGCGCCTGGCCGGATGTGCGCGCAGGCGCCGCGCTGGAATGACACAAAGCTCTGCCGCGAGGCCGGACCGGGTGTCGAACCGGATGATGCATCCGGGTAAAGCCATGAACTGCCGAATTACCTACTACGACGGGTCGACCGATGAAAAATGCGATCAGGCACCGCTTCACGGCCGGAACGTATAAAAACAAAGTGCCTGTATCAGCGGACTGACACAGGCACTTCGTTCTAACGGCGGCCGTTTGACGCCAATTACTTGCGCAGACCCAGCTTCTCGATCAACGAGCGGTAACGATCCGCATCCTTGCCCTTCAGGTAGTCGAGCAGCTTGCGACGGCGGCTCACCATGCGCAGCAGACCGCGGCGGCTGTGATGATCCTTCGAGTGCGACTTGAAGTGGAGGGTGAGTTCGTTGATGCGGCTCGTGAGAAGTGCAACTTGCACTTCGGGGGAGCCGGTGTCGTTGGCGCCGCGCGCATATTCTGCGACGATGTCGGACTTCTTGATTTCTGCTACGGACATTTGCTTTTCCTTTGATACAGACAGGCGGTCACGGAAGAAAGGCCGTGCCGTGGGTTTGCCAGTTTCGGATATCGGCTCGGTCGAAACCGGAGACGAAGCGCAGAGTATAGCATACGGCCCGCCGCCCGAGGCACGGTTCCGACAGGCACCGACGACCCTACCGTGCCGGACGCGACATTCTGCAAGTCGTCGGCGGGACGGTTTTTCCCGCGGGAACGGCGAGCAGCGTGCGAAAGCCGTAGCCGGCACCTTCGTTATCGAGCGCGACGCCCTTCGCTCCCGCCCTGTCCATTTCCATGACGTAAAGGGGCTGGATCACCTGGTGATCGTCCGCGCGCATGGTCATCGCGTGGAAGCCTTCGCCGTCGAACTTCATGCCTTCCAGCGCGCGCGCCACCGTGAACGGATTGGCGCTGCCCGCACGGGTCATCGCGGACGCAAGCATTTCGACCATCAGCGGCATGCGTGCCACGAGGTAGTCGTCCGCGGCGTCCGGATAGCGGGCGCGGAACGCGCGGTAGTAAGCGTCCGAGGCCGCGCTGCCCACGTTCGGATGCCAGTCGGCCACGGCGATCACGCGCTTCACGCCAGCGTCGCCGAGCGCGGCCGGCGCGCCCAGACTGTTTCCGTAGAACGTGTAGAACTTTGCGTCGAGCCCCTGCTCGCGCGCCGCTTTCACCAGCAGCGTCAGATCGTTGCCCCAGTTGCCGGTGATCACGGCGTCCGCCCCGCTCGAACGGATCTTGGCAATGTAAGGCGCGAAGTCCTTCACGCGGCCGATCGGATGAAACTCGTCGCCAGCGATCGCGATATCCGGCCGCTGCTCCTTGAGCGCGCGCTGCGCCTCGCGGCTCACGTCGTGACCAAAGCTGTAATCCTGATTCAGCAGATACACCTTCTTGACAGCGCGATCGTCCTTCAACGCGTCGGCGAGCGCGTCCATGCGCATGCCGGCGTGCGCGTCGAAGCGGAAATGCCAGAAGCTGCACGCGTCGTTGGTGAGCGCGGGATCGTCGGCGGAATAATTGAGGAAGAGCACGCGGCGGTCCGGTTCGCGCGCATTCTGCTTGTCGATCGCCGCGACGAGCGCCGCCGCCACCGCCGAACTGTTGCCCTGCATGACGAAGCCGATCCCGTCGTCGATCGCCGCGCGCAGTTGCACGAGACTCGCCTCGCTGCTGCCCTTGCCGTCGAGCACGACGAGTTGCAGCGGATGCATGCCGTCGGCGAGCTTCACGCCGCCCTGCGCGTTCACGCGCTCGATGCCGAAGCGCAAGTTGCGCTCGACCATCGCGCCGGCGTTCGCGAACGGGCCGGACATGCCTTCGATCAGCCCAAGCTTGATGGGCGGCAAATCGGCCGCATGCGCCGTCAAAGACAACGCGAAGCACGCCGATGCCACAATGCGCCGCCAACGCGTCGCGCTGATTTCTTTCTCCATGCCGTTCCGCCGATCCGCCGAAAGCGCGGATCATAGGCCGCACCGGGCGGGCCGCGCAAGTCCGGCATTGCCGACACATCCGCCCGAATACCGCGGCGTACCGGAGAATCGTTTGCCGCGCGCGCGTGTCAAAATCACGGGAAACATCGAATAAACGCTGCTCGCCGCCGCGAGGAGCAAGCACGTGGAGGCTTCAATGCTGCACAAACTCAACCGCATGCGCGCGTCGCTTGCATGCGCGAGCGTCGCGCTCCTTCTGTCGGCCTGCGCGCAGCCGTGGCAGAACTATCAGACGGGCGCCGATGCATCGACGATCGTCGCCCGCCTCGGTCCGCCGCGCGAAGTCTACGATCTGCCCGACGGCGGCAAGCGCCTGATGTGGCCGACGCAACCGCTCGGCGAATTCACCACCGCCGCCGACATCGACGCATCCGGCAAGATCGTCAACGTCAGACAGGTGCTCGACGAGAACGAGTTCTACAAGGCGCAGATCGGCACGTGGACGAGAAAGGATGTGCTCGTGAACTTCGGCCGGCCCGTGGAGACATCCTATTTTCCGCTGATGAAGCGCGAAGTCTGGACCTATCGGTATATGGAAGCGAACATCTGGTATCTGATGTACAACTTCTATTTTGACGATCAGGGCATTTTGCGCATGACGCAGAAGACGCCCGATCCGCTCCACGATCCCGACCGACGCAATTTGTTCTGAGCGCATCCGCGCCGCGCCAAGCGAAAAGCCCTCTCGCGAGGTAATGCCGTTCAGTTAGCGCTGAACGGCATTTTTGTTTATGGGGTGAGAAGTGGTTGTAAACGGAGCGCCGGGCTGTTAACTTTCCGGTGCGATGCTTGCCGACCACCTC
>NZ_JALQDT010000021.1:0-10801 GCF_023631085.1 Caballeronia sp. INML1
TCAGCGCCTGCGCGAAAGGCTCAAGTCTCTCCCCAACGAAAAACGACCCGGACGCGCATGCGACCGGGTCGTCAAATCCCGCCCTAAACGGTACACCGTTCGTTATCTAAGAAAAGACCTTAACTGAACGGCATTACCTCTCGCGAGGGCTTTTTCCATTTCAGACCAGACTGCGCCCCGAGAATCAAAGCTGCGGATTGAGCTTCTCGACCTTCGAATGCAGCTTGTTCAACGCGGCGATATAGGCCTTCGCCGACGCCGCGACGATATCCGGATCGGTGCCGACCCCGTTCACGATGCGCCCGCTCTTCGACAGACGCACCGTCACTTCGCCTTGCGCCTGCGTGCCGGTGGTGATCGCGTTCACCGAGTACAGCACGAGTTCCGCGCCGCTGCCGACCTTCGATTCGATCGCGTGCAGCGTCGCATCGACGGGACCGTTGCCGCCCGCCTCGCCCGTGACTTCGCTGCCTTCCACCGCGAAGACGACCTTCGCCTGCGGCTGCTCGCCGGTTTCCGAATGCTGCTTCATCGAGACGAAGCGGAAGTGTTCCTTCGCCTGCGCCTCCGCCGATTCCTCGGAGACGATCTGCATGATGTCTTCGTCGAAGATTTCGGCCTTGCGATCGGCGAGTTCCTTGAAGCGCGCGAATGCGGCGTTCACGTCGGCTTCGGATTCGAGCGTCACGCCGAGTTCTTCCAGACGCTGCTTGAACGCGTTACGGCCCGACAGCTTGCCGAGCACGATCTTGTTCGCGCTCCAGCCCACGTCTTCCGCGCGCATGATTTCGTAAGTGTCGCGCGCCTTCAGCACGCCGTCCTGGTGGATGCCCGACGCGTGCGCGAACGCATTTGCGCCGACGACCGCCTTGTTCGGCTGCACGACGAAACCGGTGATCTGCGAGACGAGCTTGGAGGTGGGAACGATCTGCGTCGTGTCGATGCCGACATCGAGCCCGAAATAGTCCTTGCGCGTCTTCACGGCCATCACGATTTCTTCGAGCGACGTATTGCCTGCACGCTCGCCGAGACCGTTGATCGTGCATTCGACCTGACGCGCGCCGCCGATCTGCACGCCCGCGAGCGAATTCGCGACCGCGAGACCAAGGTCGTCGTGGCAGTGAACCGACCAGATAGCCTTATCGGAATTGGGCACGCGCTCGCGCAACGTCTTGACGAGGTTGCCGTAGTGCTCCGGAATGCCGTAGCCGACCGTATCCGTGATGTTGATCGTGCGTGCGCCTTCGTCGATGACCCCTTCGAGCACGCGGCAGAGGAAGTCGATGTCCGATCGGCTGCCGTCTTCCGGCGAGAACTCGACGTCATCGGTGAACTTGCGCGCGAAGCGCACTGCGAGGCGCGCCTGATCGTAGACCTGCTCCGGCGTCATGCGCAGCTTCTTTTCCATGTGCAGCGCCGACGTGGCGATGAACGTGTGAATGCGGAATTGATTCGCGGGCTTCAACGCATCGGCGGCGCGCTGGATGTCCTTGTCGTTCGCGCGTGCGAGTGAGCAGACGGTGCTGTCCTTCACGAGCGATGCGATGGTGTTGATCGCGTCGAAATCGCCGTTCGAACTGGCCGCGAAACCCGCCTCGATCACATCCACCTTCATGCGCTCCAGTTGCTTCGCGATGCGGATCTTCTCTTCCTTCGTCATCGACGCGCCGGGGGACTGCTCGCCATCGCGCAAGGTCGTGTCGAAAATGATCAACTTGTCTGCTGCCATGCTGGGCTCCTGTGGGGAGATTTATCGATTGTTGGGTGAAAAACGATAAGGCAAAAGGGAATTCGGGTGTTCGCGCCACCGCTGGCGTCGAAAACCTGAAAGACGAGCAGACGGGAGGCGAGACGAATCAGCGCGGTAGGCGCGCTAGCAGCGATAGTGCGTGTAGCGACGCACCAGCCGGGAATAGCGAGAAGGGGAACGGGAAAAAGTTCATTCAAAAACTATAACGGCTTTTAGAGGCGCGTGCAATGAGGCTTTCCGATGGCGCCGATTGACGTTCCACTTGCCGCGCCATTGCGCTGAACCTGGCGGAAAACAAAAAAGCCTGCGTCCCTGAAGGAGGCAGGCTTTTTCATAAGCTTGATGACGATCAGTAACCGCCGATCGACGCGCTCACACGCTGGCGCAGTTCCGAGCCATCGCCGACCGGCGCATTCTCGATCCGGCGCGCGCCCTGAAAGCGCTTCTCCCAATAGCCGTCTTCCATGTCGTCGACACGGATCGTGCTGCCGGTGGACGGCGAATGCACGAACTTGTTGTCGCCGATATAAATGCCGACGTGCGAGAACGAGCGGCGCATCGTGTTGAAAAACACGAGATCGCCCGGCTTGAGATCGGAAACGGTCACCTTTTCTCCGACACGGCTCATTTCCTCCGCGCGGCGCGGCAAGGTCATGCCCAGCGTGTCCTGGAAGACGTAGCGCACGAAGCCGCTGCAGTCGAGGCCGGAATCCGGCGTGTTGCCGCCCCAGCGATAGCGCACGCCGATCATGTTGAGCGCGCCGACGACGACGTCGCCCGCTTTGCTCGCCACGCCAGACAGAAATGACTTTGCACCGCCCGGAGTGCGGGCGGCGTCTGCGCTTGCGTCACTGGATTTACTGGACGAAAAAATGCCGTTGTTGGCATTTTGGCTACTACTGCTGACTTCATCGGCGAATGCGCCGGAAGTTGTTGTCATCAGAAGGCCGATTAACATACCCGCGGCGGCGCGCGCGCATGTTTGAGTCAACGTTAGTGGTTGCATCGGTCGGTAGGTTTTACAATTAAAAGCTGCGAAATCAGGGAGATACGAGAAAGTTTGGAGGGATACTAGCCACAAAGTATTTAACTGTCAAAAGAAATAGAAAAATACAATTGAGACGGGCACCCAATTGGTGAAAAAGAAAGATTTTTAGGAATTCAGGGCTGCTCTCAGTAGCTTTCTTGTGTATTCGTCAGAAGGGTTCGCAAAAATCTTCTCTACTTCGCCCGACTCGACGACAAATCCATTCCGCATGACCGCGACGCGATGCGCCATCGCGCCGATCACCTGCAGGTCATGGCTGATGAAAACGTAACCGAGGTTGTGCTTCTTCTGAATGTCGGCCAGGAGCGCAAGTACTTGAGCCTGAATGGAAACATCGAGTGCGCTCGTCGGTTCGTCGAGGATCAGGATGCTCGGTTCGAGCACCAGCGCGCGCGCGATCGCGATGCGCTGCCGCTGCCCGCCGGAAAATTCGTGCGGATAGCGATCGAGCGCCGCACGCTCCATGCCGACTTCGCGCAGCACCGCGATCACCTTCGCGCGCCGCGCGGCGGCATCGAGTTCCGGACGATGCAGCGCGAGCCCTTCCCCGACGATTCTCTCCACCGTCTGCCGCGGCGACAGCGAACTGAACGGGTCCTGAAAGACCACCTGGAGATTCGAGCGCAGCACGGCTTTTTCGCGTCCGCGAAAATCGCCGATTGCGCGCCCCTGAAACTGCACCGTGCCGGTCGAGGTCCGCTGCAGCCCGAGCAGCGCCATCGCGAGCGTGGACTTGCCCGAACCCGATTCGCCGACGATGCCGAGCGTCTCGCCCTGCCGCACCGTCAGCGTGACGTCATCGACGGCCCTGAAGCGGCCGCGCCGGAACCAGCCCGCGAAACCGGTCAGGCGCGTCGGATAATCGACGGACACATCCTTCGCGTCGAGCAGCACCGGCGCGATCGGCAGCACAGGCAGCACGTTGCGCTTTGGTTTGCTCTGCATCAGCCGCTTCGTGTACGGATGCTGCGGCGACGTGAAAATCTCCTCCACGGTGGCGCTTTCGACGAGCACGCCCTTCTCCATCACCGCGACGCGCTGCGCGAAGCGCCGCACGAGGTTCAGGTCGTGCGTGATGAGCAGCACGGCCATGCCGCGTTTCTCGGCTTCGTCGCGCTGAAGCTCCAGCAGCAATTCGACGATCTGCGCGCGGATCGTCACGTCGAGCGCCGTGGTCGGTTCGTCGGCAAGAAGAAGGCGCGGCCGGCATGCGAGCGCCATCGCGATCATCACGCGCTGGCGCTGCCCGCCCGAAAGCTGATGCGGATAGCTGTCCACACGCCTTTCCGGCTCGGTGATGCCGGTGCGCGCGAGCAGCGCAATCGCGCGTTGCCGCGCCTCGCGCGGACTCGTGCCGTCGTGTAGCTGGATCGTCTCGCCGATCTGGTCGCCCACCGTGTAGAGCGGATTGAGCGCCGTCATCGGTTCCTGGAAGATCATCGCGATATCGGAGCCGCGCAAACCGCGCATCGCGTGCTCGCTCTTCGACAGCAATTCCTCGCCGGCGAAGCGGATCGAGCCGGCCACCTCGGCGTCGGGCAGCAGGCGCAGGATCGACAGCGCCGTCACGCTCTTGCCCGAGCCCGATTCGCCGACGAGCGCCACACGCTCGCCCGCGCGGATATCGAGATTCGCGCCGTCGACGGCGAGCGTGTCACCGAAGCGCACGCGCAGGTCGCGAATCGAAAGAAGTGGCTCGCTCACTGCCCGCCTCCCGCTTTCACTGCATCGGCGATGCGCGTGTCGAGCGCGTTGCGCAAGGCATCGCCCATGAAGGTCAGCAAGAGCAGCGTGGCGACGAGCACGCCGAAGGTCGAAAGCGAAATCCACCAGGCGTCGAGATTGGCCTTGCCCTGCGCGAGCAGCTCGCCGAGCGAGGGCGTCGGTGACGGCACGCCCAGACCGAGAAAATCGAGGCTCGTCAGCGCGAGAATCGCGCCGCTCATGCGAAACGGCAGGAACGTGATGACAGGCGTGAGGCTATTGGGCAGCACGTGCCGCCAGATGATCTGCCAGTTCGACAGGCCCATTGCGCGCGCCGCGCGCACATAGTCCTGCGTGCGATTGCGCAGAAACTCCGCGCGCACGTAATCCGACAAGCCGATCCATCCGAACAGCGACAGCAGGATGATCAGCAGGATCAGGCTCGGCTCGAAGATCGACGCGAAGATGATGAGCAGATAGAGCTCCGGCAGCGCGCTCCATATCTCGATCAGCCGCTGCCCGGTGATATCGATCCGTCCTCCGAAGTAACCCTGAACCGCGCCCGCGACGACACCGAGGATCGTGCCGATCACCGTCAGCACGAGGGCAAACAGCACCGACACGCGAAAGCCGTACACGAGCCGCGCAAACACGTCGCGGCCGCGGTCGTCGGTGCCGAGCCAATTTTCGCGCGAAGGCGGCGCCGGGTTCGAGCCTTTCGAGAAATAGTTGAGCGTGTCGTAGTAGTAGTGATTCGGCGGATAGATCGCGAAGTTGCCGGGCGCGCTGAAACGGTCGCGCACGAAGGGATCGAGATAATCGGCGGGCGTCGGGAAATCGCCGCCGAAAGTCGTCTCCGCATAGGTCTTCACGAGCGGAAAGTACATGTGCCCCTGGTACCGGACGACGAGCGGCTTGTCGTTCGACCAGAGCGGGCCCGCGAGGCTGATGACGAACGCCGCGATAAACACGACGAGGCTCCAGTACCCGAGGCGGTTGCGCTTGAAGCGCAGCCAGACGCGCCGCCCCGGCGGCACCGATGCCTCGCCGCGCAACGGTTGCGCGTCGCTGCCGTTGGGCTCGCGCCGTGACGATTCCGATGAAGCGGCTCGATTCAAATCAGCGCTCCAGTTGTTCGAATTGAATGCGCGGATCGACCCAGACGTAACAAAGATCCGAGACGAGCTTCGTCGCGAGGCCGATCAGCGTGAAGAGATAGAGCGTGCCGAGCACGACCGGATAGTCGCGCCGCACGACGGATTCGTACGAAAGCAGGCCCAGCCCGTCGAGCGAGAACAGCGTCTCGATCAGCAGGCTGCCCGTGAAGAACGCGCCGATGAACGCCGCCGGAAAGCCGACGATCAGCGGCAGGAGCGCATTGCGAAACACGTGTTTCCACAGCACGCGACGCTCGCCCAGGCCTTTCGCGCGCGCGGTCAGCACATACTGCTTGCGAATCTCGTCGAGAAACGCGTTCTTCGTGAGCATCGTGATGATGGCGAAGCTGCCCACCACCGACGCCGTCACCGGCAACGTGATGTGCCACAGATAGTCGAGAATCTTGCCGCCGAGAGAAAGCGCCGCCCAGTTGTCGGACGTGAGATTGCGCAGCGGGAACAGTTGCCAGAACGATCCGCCGCCGAAGAGCACGAGCAGCAGCACGCCCAGCACGAAGCCCGGAATAGCGAAACCGACGAGCACGACGAGACTCGTCGCGACATCGAACTTCGAGCCATTCCTGACGGCCTTCGCGATGCCGAGCGGCACCGATATCAGATACGTGATGAAAAAGGTCCACAAGCCGATGCTGATCGACACCGGCAGCTTCGACACGATCAGCGACCACACGCTCTGATGCCTGAAGTAGCTCTCGCCGAGATCGAAGCGCGCGAACTTGCCGAGCATCAGAAAGTAGCGTTGCAGCGGCGGCTTGTCGAAGCCATAGAGCTTCTTGAGCTGCTCGACCTGCTGCGCATCGACGCCCGTATGCGTGCGCAGGCCGAAACCGCCGCCACCGCCCTCCGACTGACCGCGCCGCAGATCGTGCACGGCCTGCTCGACGGGACCGCCCGGCACGAACTGGATCACGACGAACGTGAGCGTCAGCACGCCGATGAGCGTCGGGATCATCAGGAGAATGCGTTTAAGGATGTAGCTCCACATGGCGCACCGTCCTTTATTTCGCCGCGGGCGCGGACTTGGCCCACCACGTCGATATGACCCATTCCTCGGCGCCGTAATACAGCGGCAACGTCGACGGAAAGCCAAGCGTATTGCGATACGCCACGCGATGCGTCGCCGAGTACCAGTGCGGCACCACATAGTAGCCGTTCATCAGCACGCGATCGAGCGCGTGCGTCGCGTCGACAAGCTGCTCGCGCGTCTGTGCGGAAATCACTTTCTGCAGGATCGCATCGACGGCCTTCGACTTCACGCCCGCGAGATTGTCCGAGCCCTGCTCGTCGGCGGACTTGCTGCCGAAGCGCGAGACCTGCTCGGTTCCCGGCACCTGCACGTCTGGCATGCGCACGCTCGTCATGTCGAAATCGAAGGCATCGAGCCGCTTTTGGATGAGCGCGTAGTCGACGGTGCGAAAGTTCATCGTGATGCCGAGCTTCTGCAGATTGCGCCCGAACGCGGCCGCGACCGGCTCCATCGATGCGCCGCCGCCCGTGTCGTCGAGAATCTCGAAGACGAAGGGCTCGCCCTTCGCGTTGCGCAGCGCGCCGTCGCGATATGTCCAGCCGGCTTCACGGAGCAATTCGCGCGCCTTGATGAGATTCGCGCGGAGCGAGCCGGGCGGATCGGTGTCCGGCTGACGCGGCATCTCGCCGAACACGGCCGGATCGAGTTGGCTCTTCAGCGGGTTCAGGATCGCGAGTTCGCCTTCGCTCGGCGTGGCCCTGGCTTGCAGATCGGTATTGACGAAGAAGCTGTCGATGCGCTTGTACTGATTGAAGAAAAGCTGCCGGTTGAGCCACTCGAAATCGAGCGCGAGATCGAGCGCCTGGCGCACGCGCACGTCCTTGAAGAGTGGCTTGCGCGTGTTGATGAAAAATCCCTGCATGCCCGTGCCGTTGTGCTGCGGGAACTCGCGCTTGATGAGTTCGCCGCTGTCGAAACGCTTGCCGATATCGCGCCGCACCCAGCTTCGCGCGACATATTCGACGAGCACGTCATACTCGCCCGCCTTGAAGGCTTCTAGACGCGCGGTGGGATCGCCGTAGAGCTTGTAGTCGATGTGCGCGAAATTGAACATGCCGACGCGCACCGGCAGCGACGCGCCCCAGTACTCCGGATTGCGCCTGTATGAGATCGTGCGGCCGTTGTCGTAGCGGTCGATCAGATACGGCCCGCTGCCGATCGGCTTCTGAAACGCGATTCGATCGAACGCAATGCGCGTACCGTCCGGCTTCATCCCCCACTTGCGCGAGAACACGGGAATGCCGCCCGCGAGCAGCGGCATTTCGCGCGTCGCGGTCTTGAACTCGAAGCGGATCGTGAGCGGATCGACGACGACCGCGCGCGCGATCTGCCCGAAGTAGACGGAGAACTGCGGCGCGGCCAGCGGACTTTTGAGCGTCTCGAACGAGAATTTGACGTCCTCGGCCGTGACCGGATCGCCGTTCGAGAAGCGCGCTTTCGGATTGATGTGAAAGGTCGTCGACATGCCGTCCGGCGCGACCGAGATATCGTCGGCGAGCAGGCCATACGCGGTCGATACTTCGTCGGAACTGCCCGTCGTCAGGCTTTCGAACATCAGCGAAAGACCGGGCGCCGGGTTGCCGCGCAACGTGAACGGATTGAACTTGTCGAAGCTCGTCAGCCGGCTCGGATTCGCGAGCACGAGCGTGCCGTCGCGCGGGGCGCCGGGGTTGACGTAATCGAAGTGCTTGAAACCCGCGGGATATTTCGGCTCGCCGTATTGCGCGATCGCGTGAACCGCATGCGCCGGGCTCGCGAACGATGCGATCGATCCGGCCAGTGCAAGCGCGAAGAAACGGGATGAGGCGCGAAATGGGCGGATCGTCGTACGGGTCGTCATGTGCCTCTTGGCGCGATATGAGGGTGTGATGCGTTTGAGTGACCCGGGCAGACGCCCGAAGCGAACGCCGCGAGAATCCTTGGCGGGGCATTGCGATGTGAGAGAATTCTACCCAAAAATTGATACACAGACAACAATGGTCTAAACTCCCTTTGCTGGCTTGGTTCACGCTACTGGCGGGCCTCCGAGGGGTACACAGTCCATGTCAGTAGTCCGTGTGTAGCAGAGAGAATTCTTAACATGAGCAAACCAATTCGTCGCGGTGCAGCGTACTACCTACGGCGGCGTGTGCCGCTTGACCTCGTTGAGCACTACGGGCGCAGAGAGATTGTTAAGGCTCTCGGAACCAAGGACCACCATATCGCAAAGGTCCTCTGTACCGCTGCGGACGACGCCCTCAACCACGAATTCGCCCAAGCCCGGGCCGCGCTCCAGACCAAGACCGGTACCAACCCCGCCAGTTGGGAAACCCTGCTCCCTGAGGAGTGGGGGGACCCCGAGGACGGGACGCTCGCAGAGGAGGAACGCGAGGAGGAGCTTGATAGGTTGGCCGATAAGATAGCCGCCCGCCTTGGTTACTCCCGAGCCGCGCTAGGCCTCACGCCCTCCCATATCCCCGCCACGCCTGCCACAACCGCTCGGGCATCTTACCCCACGCCCGCCGCGCCCCGCCCCGCTATCGCAGCGTCTACCGAGGACCGCACACTACGGACCTTAGTAGCCCTCTGGCAGGAGGAGCGCAAGCCCGACACCCGCACCGCCTCCGCGTACGCTCGGGCCGCCGAACGGTTCCGCTCCCTCGTCGGGGACATTCCCGTACCGGCTATCCGAAAGGCGGACGTAGTGGCGTTTAAGGACAAGCTCGTAGCCGAGGGGCATAGCAAGATCACAACGCGGTCATCCCTCTCGCAACTATCCACCTTGCTTACGTTCGCTATGGGCCGGGCTTGGGTTGAGAACAACGCGGCGGACGGCGTTACGGTTACGGACAAGGGCAAGGTGTCTGCTAAGGCTAGCCGCCCGCCATTCGACCTCGCTACGCTTAACCGCCTGTTCTCGTCCAAGATTTATACAGAGGGATTCCGCGCTGCCAACCTAGCCGGAGAAGCTCAATTCTGGCTCCCCTTGCTCGGCCTATACACGGGGGCGCGCATAGAGGAGCTATGCCAACTCCGCCCCTCTGACATTTACGAGGAGGAGTACCGGGACGCTAACGGGAACGCGGGTAAGGCATGGGTGTTACGGATTACCGCAGACGAGGACGAGGGCCTCGGGGTTAAGAACGCGGGGAGCGTGCGCCGTATCCCTATCCACCCGGAGCTAATCCGTCTTGGGTTTGTCGAGTATTGCCAGCAACAGACCGGTTCCCGGATATTCCCGTTGCTCCGAAAGGACAAGCACGGCCTTGAGTCTACCGCTTGGTCTAAGGCGTGGATGCGCGATTATTTCCGTAAGTTCTGCGCCCCGACCTCGGACGGCATCGTATTCCACTCGTTCCGCCACACGTTCAAGGACGTATGCCGCCAACTCGGGATTAGCAAGGAGCTTGCGGACGCAATCCAAGGCCATACGGATAGCTCGGCCTCGGGCGGATACGGCGGTCTGCTCTACCCCTTGGCCCCGCTCGTGAAGGCAATGAGCAAGTATGCGGTCTACGGGCTAACCGACATTAAAGGATAGCTTTCAGCAAGAGAACGACTGGCAAGGCCGCGCCCAAGAACGCACACGCCCGCGCCAAGGTGGATTGCGCGACGGGTCGGTCTTTTGCTCGATAACTCAAAGCAGAGGCCGTGTGTAGTCTTGCCCACGGCGGCTAATAAACTTAAAACACATAAATTCCCTTGTTGGGTTAATGCTAGTATTTTTGCGAGGCTAACAGCCGGTCTATTGCCTCAATAGGAATCGAGCCAAGTTTATTAAGAAATATGCGATTCTCTATTAGCAACTTTCTAACAGTGGGCCTGCTACGCCCGAGCATTTCCGCCGCTTGCGAGATGTTGACGTGCAGCGGCCTCGGATGGCGAGCCGCATAAAGCGCCACGGCTTTAGCTGCAATTTCTAGTGCGTCTTTCTCGGTTAGGAATAGTTCCGACACAGGGCGCTCCGTTGAGTAGAGTTCAAAACGTTACACCCAACGAATAAATTCCGCAAAAATTATCTCGGGGTACAAATAAGAGGGCGGTTTCAAGGATGAAGTGCAACAGCGGGTTTAGTGTTTAGAGTCGTGAGGCTGGCTTGCTGATGCAAGGGTCGC